>DAOUVA010000149.1 GCA_030667885.1 Phycisphaerae bacterium | reverse complement strand
CTGGGTATATAATCAACGGTTTTCAAAGCCTTTCCGGTCTGGCCGTCGAATATTGTGAAATACTCCGGGCCATTGAGAATACGGCCGTGAGTCCGGTCGCCTTCTTTGATAGTGCGCCAGTCCTTGTCTATATCACCGATTATTTTTCCCGTCCCGTCGATTGTGCCGTCGGCAGTTTTGCAAGCCATCTCGGCCCTGCCGTCTCCGTCCAGGTCATATACCATGAACTGTGTGTAGTGCTCGCCATCGCGGATGTTTATCCCAAGGTTGATGCGCCACATAAACGTACCGTCCAGCTTGTAAGCATCGAAGACTGGTGTCCCTGTGATTCCGGGAGATGCGTTGTCCCGGGGGCGTGATGTTTGATGAAGTACAATTTCGTATTCGCCGTCGCCGTCCAGATCGGCAATCGAGGCATCGCCGGGCCGGTATTCGGAGATGGGCTTTATTGGTATTTCGAGATAATTATTTTCCCAGGTGGGCACGGGTTTGGATGGCGCCAGTTCCTTTCCATTCAACACGGGCCGCACAAAGTACCGGAGCCGCTGATTAATGCCAGCTTCTTTATCAATGTAGTTTGTGGCACCAGCAATTGGTGTTTTATTGACTTTGACCGCTGCGCCGCTGCCGCTGAGGCGATATAGATTGAAAGCGAGTGTCTCCGGGTCGGTCCCGAACAATCGCCAGCCGACATAAACGCCGCCATCGGCCTGCTTGACGGCAACAACGCCGCGAGTGAGGTTTTCCATCTGACGCTGCGCCGGGGCGGCCGAGACCAAACCCAGCAACAAAATAATACTAATCCGAATACGATAGTGAATCATAATAGCTCCTTTGAACAAACTGTGCTTAACGGCATTCTTAAGGGAACCTCCGAAGGTAACGATGCTTTCACAATTTCTATTTACTTTATTTCAACATTCCAGCCCTGAACGTCGAGTTTTATATTTGAAGCATCTTTATTGAATTCAGCATGTATAGTCCTTTTCTCGCCGGGCAGCAGAGCAATGTAATTGTCCTGCCAGAATACCGGAACAATAGCTTCGCCGGTCTTATCGTCAATAATATCAAGTCTGACGGCAAAGGCGATGCTGTCGCCGGTGTTTTCCATCTCGACGGAGAGTCTGTTGTTATCCTTTGGCATTTCCTTACGGATTTTTACAGTTGTCGTGGAAAGTGAATTCAATAAAGTAAAATCTGCGTACTGCTTGCTTGGCGTATAAAATTCCCAAGGATCTACTTTTGCCTGGTAATCAAGCACATCCGGTTTGGTGCTGAGCCAGTAGAAATTGGAAGCTGTTTGTGAGCGGTCTTTTTCGATAAGCCGCATATCTAAAAAATATGTCGCGGTGATGTCGGGAAAATCAGGTAATGCAAAAATTTCTTTAGATGATTGCGGCTCGGTGCATACTGTTTGCTTTTTGTGAAATATCTCATTCGAATTCAGGTCGAAGATTCGTATTTCCGCGGTAAGGTTTTCAATGCCGTGCCGAGTAGAATTTACCAGAAATACACTTCGACTTGAATAGTCATATATCAATTGCAGAGGTTCGCACGCCTTCTTCGTCCCGTAAAAGGCACCGGTCGGATTCAGGTACCAGTCATAAAGCTGCCAGTACATCTTCGGCCAGGCGGCGTTGAGCATCCATTGTACGACGCCGGTCGCAATTCCTTCGTTAGCTCGAAACGCCTCGAACATGGGACGAATCAGCTCATAATTCATTACCTGTGCCTTGCGGTCAAACTGCTCGATGTTATCAACCGGGCCGTAGCGTTCTTCAAGGGCCTTGTAGAATCGGCGGAGATGCGAAAACTCATTTAATCCGCAGTGGAAATCCCAGTACTCATCAATGGGCCAGAGATGCTCTGCGGGAATCATTTTTTTCAGGCTTTCAAATACCGGCACCTGCACCCCGGGGCCGGTCTCGGTATTGAAGCCGTAGGCTCCTCCCCGCGTTTTATCTTCAAACCAATACACGGGCGGAGTATATGCATAGGGGCCGAGCATTTTAACGCCGGTCTGGCCGCTTACGTCACTTACAATGGCCTCGCTCCCGATGATGGCCTGTTCGCTTCCGACGCCTCCGGTCGAGCCCAGGTACGGTCTGGTGGGGTCGTATTTTTCAAAAGTCTCGATATACCTGCGCTCCAGGAGCGGGTGAGGAATCTTGTCACTGCCTATCGCCCATACGAAAATACTCGGATGGTTTCGAAGCCAAATAACCTGGGCATTCCAGCTTTGAGCTATCAAATCTATATCTTCCGGACTTGCGATGCCGCCGAACCTCTCATCCACAGGTTTTCCAAGATATTGCTCGTGCTCCCAATGACAGCTCCATCCGACCATCATAAGAATTCCATATCGGTCGCATAAGTCGTACAGCGTATGGTCGGTACCCCATATTCCTTCAAGGCGAATACAGTTGAGATTCATGTGTTTGACATACTGAATTTGCGCTTCAAGCTTTTCAGGTGTGTCGGCCAGGAGCATGTCATCGCTCCAGCCGGCTGACATTATGAGAACTTTCCTGCCGTTAATCTTATAGCCTCGATGTCCCTGTTCGTTAAAGTAATCTTCAACCCGGCGGATTCCAAAAGCAGTCTGACACTCATCACAAACATCACCATCCAGGACAAATTCAAGGCGCAGATTATACAGGTTCGGCTCACCAATTTCATGGGGCCACCATAAACGCGGCTGGTTGATTATAAGCTCTTTATAGTGCTCCGGGGTAAACGTAATTGTTTTTTGTTCACCTGCGCTCAGAGTTACACTTGTTTGGAAATTTACCGATTCTATTGAGCCGGCCAGCACTCCGGTAACAGGCCGGTCGGAATGGTTGGTCAATTCCGCGCTGACAGTAATGTCCGCACTGTCGAGCTTATCCGTATCCAAATCTGTCTGTATGAATGGATTATCGATGGAAACATTTTTACAATGGTGCAATGTGACCGGACGGAATATTCCCATGTTGCGGTCGGGAGCGGGCGGATTCCAGTCAACAAAACCCGTGGAGAAATCACCCGGTGCGGGAGGAACCACTTCTACCGCAAGAACGTTGTCACCTTCTCTAATAAATTCTGAGACATTAAACCTGAACCGACGAAACGCCCCGTAAACCTGTTTTGTATCGGCGAGTTGCCGGCCGTTCAGCCAGATATTAGCAGCATAGTTTATGCCGTCGAATTCCAGAAGTGTTACGGCCCGGGCATCATCGCCCTTGGCAACAAATTCATTGCGGTACCACCATAGCTGTTCAAAACGTTCTTTGGGAACGTCGCTTAGATTCTTTGAGAAATAGAGGTTCTTATATTGCCCCTGGTCAACGAGACTCGCAAGGACGGTTGAGGGCACCTGGGCGTCGAACCAAGAATCGCTTTCAAAAGCGGTCGTGGAAATATTACCTCCGCCGGCCGGCAACTGATCGCCGGACTGTATCTTCCAGGATGTTAAAAAGGTTCGAAACAAATCAGCCTAACCTGTTCTCATACCCAATTCCAAAAAACATTTCATTTTCTTCTCAACATTATATAGAATACCTCACAGGTTTCAATGATGAGATGAGTTTTGAAAGGCATTGTTTATGAGTAAGCTGGCAATAAACGGAGCAAAACCCTTGAGAGATATCGAATCGAATCCCTGGCCGAAGTGGCCCGTATGGGGCGATGAAGAGAAAAAGCAGCTAATCGAAGTTCTCGAAAGCGGGCACTGGTCATACAACGGCCCGAAAGAACAGCAATTCAATAAGGCCTTCGCTGAGTTTATAGGCTCTGAATATGCCATCAGCGCCGCTAACGGGACCGTTACATTGCAACTTGCATTAGAGGCATGCGGCATCGGCTGGGGCGATGAAGTAATCGTTCCGGGAATTACCTGGCAGGCAACGGCTGCGTCTATACTGGATATCAATGCCCTGCCGATTCTTGTTGATGTCACCGAAGATACCTGGTGTATCGATCCGGCCCGAGTCGAAGAAGCCCTCACGCCGAGAACTAAGGCCATTATCCCCGTGCATCTTTACGGCAGCTTCGCCGATATGGACGCAATTATGGACATCGCGAAGAAACATGGTCTTCGAGTAATTGAAGATTGCGCTCATAAACAGGGTGGACAATGGAAAGACAAAAAAGCGGGCAGCATAGGAGACGCAGGCAGTTTCAGTTTTCAGCTTTCCAAACTCATGACAGCCGGTGAAGGCGGTGCGATTACTACCAGTGATGCGGAAATTTACGAAAAGCTCGACGCACTTCGTAATTGCGGGCGAAGACCCGAAGGGAAACAGGACGACCAGAGAACCGACGGATTTTATGGTGATGAAGGAAATTTCATACAGTCGGGTAACTACCGTATAACAGAGTTCCAGGCAGCGATGTTAATCGAGGCACTAAAAAGGCTTCCGGAACAAAACTTGCTTCGTGATGAAAACGCAATATATCTCAATTCGATGCTGGCAGAGCTACCGGGTATAGAACCAATGCGGCGCGATGAGCGGGAGACGGCCGAGGCATATTATAACTTCACGTTCAGATATCAAAAGGATGAGTTTAAGGATTTGCCGGTAGAACTGTTTCGCGAGGCCCTTTCAAAGGAGCTGGGCTTTGTGGTTGAGGCATGTTATAAGCCGCTGAATCAATGTTCCCTGTACGCCCCACAAACAAAGCCCTGGCGGCATCACATTACAGAAGAGTATTGGGAGCAGATTAATCCCGCCCGGTTCGATCTGCCGGTTTGCCAAAGAGTGTACGAAGAAGAGTCCGCATGTTTCCATTTCAATGTTCTGATGGGCTCGAAAAAAGATATGGATATGATAGTCGAGGCTATCAAGAAGATATATGAAAACCGTGATGAGCTGAACCAGTAAAAAAGGAACACGTGTGGATACGATAGGAATCGCGTTAATCGGGTCAGGTTATATCGCTCATTACCATGCCCGCGGTCTTGCGGAACTGCCTGATGTTAAAGTACCGGTATTGTGCAGTCTGGACGGCAAGGCAGCCGAGGAATTCGCAGGCAAATACGACATCGAGGAGGTTACCGACCAAATCAACAGTCTGCTCGGCCGGGAGGATATTCATGCCGTGGTTATAGCTACTCCGAATAAGTACCACGCTCCGTATGCCATGGAATTCATGAAAAACGGTATAGATGTTTTTGTTGAAAAACCGATGGCCGTTTCCGCATTGCAGGGTAAGGAGATGATTGAATTCGCACGCAAAAATAACCGCATTCTTATGGTCGGTCACATGTGGCGGTTCGATGCCGAGGTAAATTATGTTCGTGATCTTGTTCAATCGGGAAAGCTGGGCGAAATCCTCAAGACAAAAGGATATGGCATTCACGTCAATTGGGGGCCTTCCGGCTGGTTTGTCGATAAAGACCTTGCCGGCGGTGGTGCTCTTGCGGATATGGGAGTTCACGCCATCGATACCGTGCGATACATCTTAGGCGACCCTCAGCCCAAAGAAGTATATGCAAAAATCAGCACATCGTTCGGTGATTATGATGTGGACGACACGGGCATTGTGATGATTACCTGGGATACGGAAGCGGTTTCTATAATTGAAAGCGGCTGGTGGCATCCGCATACCGACGGCCCCGAAGCAGGCACTCAGCTTTTCGGCACGCTCGGGTACGCGAGCCTGTTCCCGACCTTCTGGGAAAAGAAAAAAGGCGACGACCTCGAAAAGATTGTTCCTGATATGCCCGAACGCAAGGAACATTGCGACCAGGTAATATACAGCCGGCAGATGAAGCATTTTATCGAATGCCTCAGGAATCACACTTCGCCTCTTTCAGGTATGATTCAGGGACAGACAGTTCTCAGGATTGTGGATGCAGCTTATGAATCGGCCCGCACCGGGAAAGTTGTAAAGTTATAACCTGTAAAATCGTATGCCGTTACGAATCTCAGGATTTGGCTTTTGATTTAACAATCATGATTATTCCGATGACGGCAAAAATCAATCCGGCCACCAAGTTGGTCATTTTGCCGACAAACGTTTCAGTCAGGAATATAGACACCAGCACAACAGCACTAAAGAAACAAATAAAAAGTCCCAGGGCCCTGTTAATCTGTCCCAACCTGTTTTCATTCTGTTCTTTGTCGGTCAATTCTTTTTGCTCATCCATTGAAAGAACCTGTCAAAATATTAAGTATGTCACAAAGATCATCGCCAGCACTCCCGTCGCCCAGAGCTTCAGATTATGCCACCACCTGGGATTTTCGATGCCCTCATAGATATAATCTTTCGGAAGCAGCCATACCAAAATGCCTATCAAGACGAATAACACAAGGAAAATATTTTTAGCGGTATCGTCACTGATCCACTTCAACCACTCAAAATTCAAAATTGTTTTCATCTTACGCTATCCCTTCCGCCTGCGGCTGCTTCAATCTATATACCAGGCCATATAACCGGCTTACCGGATGGCTCTGTGTGAAAAGACTGACAACTACTGTGATAATAAAGCCCGTAACGAACGACCACCAGGACACATATAAAAACGGGTCCTCAATTGTAAACAAAGATTCTTTAAATAAATACATCAATCCCGACGACATCATTCCACCAACCAAGCCGGCTAAGCCTCCCCACTGGGTTGTCCCGCGCCAGAAAATACCCAGCAGCAGAATCGAAAAAATCGGCCCCTGAAAGAACGACAAAAACGTTTGTACCGCGACATATATCCCCGGAAACAGGTCGCTTACCGGAGATGTAATCACCCCGATAGCTAACAGCACGATTGTCGCGATTCGTCCGACCATCAGATAATGCTTATCAGATGCATCTTTGCGGATGAATTTTTCATAAATGTCCTTTGTCCACAGTGTCGCCGTCGAATTCAGTACCGAATCTATACTGGACATTAATCCCGCCAGAAAGGCCGCAAACATCAGCCCGCCCAGTCCCGGCGGAAGCAGGCTGCCTATCAATGTAGGCAATGCCTGGTCTCCGTCTTCCAGTTCCGGATGAAGAACTATCGCAATCAATCCGGGAAACAAAACCAGAATGGGGATAAGCATCTTCAAAAACGCGGCGAAAATCATACTGGCTTTGGCGTGCCACTCGTTCTTTGCCGAAAAGCAACGTTGAACAATCGCCTGATTGCCGATCATATATGCATTGGCCATCACGAATGTAAGCCCGAACAGAATGCCAGTCCATGGAAAAGGCGTCTTGGTATCGACCGGCAGTATCAAATTAAAATGGTCCTGATAAGCCGGTCCCATAGCCGATATTTTCTCGACCAGGCCGCTCCATCCGCCCACCTTAAAGAATCCTAAAAACACAACCGCCCCGCCGCCCACGAACATGATAATCAACTGTACAACGTCTGTCATAATCACCGCCGTCAGACCGCCGCAGAATGTATAAAGACCAACCACCGTTGCCGTGGCAATTATGGAAACCCATATGGGCCAGCCCATCAGTGTGTTAAGCAGTACCGCACTTGCCCAGAAAATAATACCCAGATCGAATGCAAAAAAAACAATCCATGTCAGCGATGCAATCGTCCGAACAGCGTCGTTGTAACGCCTGCCGAGATATTCGGGGATAGTATAAATCCTGGTCTTCCAGAAACAGGGAATAAAGATAAACGCAGCCAGAAGCATCGCAGGCACCGAGCCTATCCAGTCGAAATTACCGACCGAAATCCCATACAGATAAGTCTGGCCGGCAACGCCGACAAAATCGATTGCCCCGATGTCCGAGACCACAATCGACATGCCTATGGCCCAGAATGGAAGCATCCTGCCGCCGAGAAAAAAATCCGTAGATGAATGGACAAATTTCCTGAAATACAAACCCAGCAGCAGCATCCCTATCAGATAGGCGATAACAACGAAGTAATCAATTCCGGTGAGCATGAAATTTTTAGCCCTTAAAAACTACACTGTTTCATCATCGACACCGTTACGATAATCGCTACAAAACAAGATGACAATATTTTTCTTCTTTTATACGATTGTTTTCGATATTTTATACGACAGTCTTTCTAATTACATTCTGCCGTAATATCAACTTCTGCAAATGTGCCGGTATTTGTTTGATTCGTGAGTTTTTTGGTCTTGATGAGTTACGAATTTTCGGCTATAAATCAAAAGCGATTGTAGTAAAGAAATGTTTATACGCCAACTGATTAAGGCCGATATATGATTTTTACGGCAATCGGTTACGCCAACGTAGCTCAATGGTAGAGCTCTGGTTTTGTAAACCAGGGGTTGACGGTTCGAATCCGTCCGTTGGCTTTTTTAACTTTCGGAATAAAAAAGGCCGGCTTATAAAAAACCGGCCTTTTTTTATCCGTGTACAATTCCGGCAATTCTAAAAACTATACTTTAGACCCAGCGTACCCCAGGTTTCGTCCTTATCATCATTGATAGTCTTATCCATCGTTATCTGGTGATAAACTCCCGGAGTAAGAGTAACATTATCGGCCAGCTTAAAGTCTGTTGAGACTCCGAAGACCGCATTTGACCAGTCATGGTCCACACCTATTCCTCTGGGATCAACGCCGTCGTTGAAAACGACTTCCGCGTGAAGCTTTAAGACCTGCTCAGGCATATCCGGTAAAAAATCCTCCATCGGCAGGCCATAATCGAGCATAAAGATATGGGCGAAGCCCGAAGCAGTTCCATTAGTTACACCTGCAATATTTTGGCTGCCAACAAATGAACCGCTTTCCGCAGGCCACAGCTTGACAAGAACATATGTCGGGATTAAACCTTCCACCGGTAAAATCTTCGGGAAGGACATAACCGCATGTATCTCCTGCAAATCGATGTCCCCTGAGACACCAGCCGGCAGACCATCCAGAGGAGCATCCGGGAAGTAAAAATACCTCCATCCAATCATATACTGCATGGCATAAGATTCGTCCATGAAAAGGGCGTTTTTGTAGAACAATGTGGTGTCCCATCGTTCGGTGGTTTCGAATCCACTTGCATTGGCCCTGTGACCT
>DAOUVA010000184.1 GCA_030667885.1 Phycisphaerae bacterium | reverse complement strand
CCTGGCCCAAAGGTCGATGTGCCGCATCCACACCTCCACGCCACCGATGTTGTGCCGATTGCTGGCGATCAGATGGTTCGGGTCGGCCGCTCGCGTCACTTGAAGCGTGACTTCGATGAAACGTTCCACAATTCGACGTTCTAAGGCAACAAAATCATCGTACATGGGTCCACACCTGAGCATCGGCTCTGGCCGCTCCGCCTTCAATCGATCGAAATTTGCATATTCCATCCCCCATGAGCGGTTCAAAGCGGTAATGGTTGGGTACCGGTCGCGGAGAAAGCCGAGGAACGCGTTCGAGCAATGGGTACTCCAGACATATCGGTACAACTCACTATAGGATATTTCGTTGTCCAAGAACCAGCAAACGAACCAGGGTGCGTCGCGCAACTCTTTGGTGATTTTTTGCGCTTTACGTTTTGCCGCCGCTACGAAGCCAGGATCGAACGGATCGGGAAACCCGTGCTCTTCGGCCTTCTGGTGGCCATTTCGGTCCGTCAGGAACTCGTACGGTCCGTAGTCCAATGCGTCGTGGTAGTTGATCACGCAGAACTGCGGTATCGGCCGTCCTCCTTGCTCGGCCAACTTGCGGTTGTAGGCGCCGTAGCGTCCGAGGTTGTGCCAGCCCGCCAGCCCGTTGAAACCCCATGACCGCAATTGTTCGATGTACCGACGGGCCGCGTCGAAATCATCACGCGAACGTGACACGCTCGGCACTGGAGTGGCCATGCTGAAATAGGGACGGCCATCCGGATCGATAAGCCACCACGTCTTGCCGTATTTTTCGACTCGGAAGAAGCCCGTGCCTTGTTGTTGCGGTGGTGAGCTGTCGCGGATCAATTTGGGTTCGGGAAGATCGGCCAGTGGATGCTCGCCGGCAGGTTGCGTCTCGAGTTGAGCGAACCAGACCTTACCCGTGGCGTGGGTATACAGGCCAAATGCGAAACGAACGTGGTGGGTGTCTGCCGGGAACTTGTCGAATCGGAGCGAGAAAGGCTTCCACTCCAGCGACAACGGCAGGTAGTAGGAAACATGAGTGAGCCGCTTGCCTTGTGCGTCGAAGCATTCGCAACGCACCTCCGGCGCTGTGTGTGGGAGATCGATAGTTCGATAAAGGCCGGCAACATTCCGGTTCTCCGGCAGGAAATCCTTGTCGAATTCCGCCCTGGCCGACCAATCTCCGGCCAGCCAAGGACCAACGGCCAAGGCCCGTCCTACTGCCGCATCGTCAACAATACGGAAACGCACGGCATCCTCGGGCGAGATGTCTCTCCCGGTAAGAAAGACCCTTTCGATCCAGGGCGCGCTCACCGAGCCAGGCGCCGGCAACGGCATAGGCTCAGCCATCAAGGTGGTAGCGACAAGTCCGTTTATCGCCACGGTCATCAAGACAACTGCCATCTTCATCGATCCACCTACTAATAGGAAATTTAATTTCAACATTTACAAGTGATTATAGCACTGGGGATATGACGATTCAAGAGAAGAAAACCGTCCAGGTGTACTTGTCAAGGCAAGATCGATCCAATTCAAAACAATCGAATCCCCAACGAAAGTCCTCTGGATGCAGGTGAACCTCTTAATATATGCCTGTGCAAATAAAATTATCCTTAAAGGAACCTTGATTTCTATGTGACATTATGAAACTAATTTGACACGACAAATGCCATATTTGATGGTTGATGGAAAGAGCAAACCTCAAATATTTGCTCAAAAGTGAATATATTTCCGGGATTTTCCATTTTTTCGGATTAAGTATCCGGAGGAAGTGAAACATATCGATGATATAAACCTTTGTTATATAATAGCAAGTTTTCTTGGCTTATTTGCTGTTAATGTAGAAAGTAAAGTAATGAGATATGTTTTCTTGACTGCATTGTTTTGCTCAGATATATTGGAGCTAAAGGATGAGGGTGAGTAAGCTTGTCTTATTTACCTCTATAGTCATAGTAAGGGTGCCATTTCTGTTGGCAACCGTAGACGGCAGTTAACAACTAAATCTTCCAAATAGAGATGGCTGAAATGTATCAGTTGACGATAGGCGTTATCTCAATAATTCTGTTGTTACCTGGAAGCATGTTCATGTTGGTTTCAAAAGCAGCTTTGAAGCCAGTTGTCAATAATTTCATTTATGCGAAGGATGGGGAATGAATATGAAATCTTTTATTGTCTTGTTTGTCATGTTTGCGAGTCAGAGCCTGTTAGCGCAGGATGTCATCAACCTATGGACTGAGCAACCTCCCTATTCCAAGCCGAATTCGCTGGAAGAAACGGTGATTGAATCGTGGGGTGTTCAGTGTGCCAAGAATGTTACGAATCCAACGCTTACCGTCTATCGTGCCCAGGGCAAAAATTCCGGCCGGGCCATGGTCATTTTGCCTGGAGGTGGTTATGAGCTGGAATCCATTGTCGCAGAGGGCCAGCTCATTGCGGAATATTTGTCATCTAAGGGCATTGTTGCGGCGGTGCTGAAATACCGACTGCCGTTGAAGGAGGCGTCTGAGAAGCCCCATCTACTGCCTATTACAGATGCTCGCAAAGCAGTTGGTCTTTTGAGATCAATGTCCGGCGATTATGGCATTGATCCGGGGCAAGTCGGAATTATGGGATTTTCCGCGGGCGGTCATCTGGCCACTGCTGTAAGCGTGTTAACATCAGAAAAGCAAAATGAAAATCCAGACTTTTCTGCATTGATTTATCCGGTGACTACGTTAGGTGCTGAGAATCAAAAATGGCTGGAGAAGAGCCTGTTTCACCGCAAGATGACAAACAAAGAGAAAAAGCAATACGAATTGGTGGACAACGTTACAAAGTTGACACCTCCTGCTTTTCTACTACATGCTTATGACGACGAGGTTGTGCCCATTGAAGAATCTTTGCTGTATGCAAAAGCCCTTACGGCGATCGGACAAGATGTCGAGGTGCATTTTTTTGCGAATGGCGGGCATGGATTCGGTCCGGGCAGGCCTGATGACGGTACGTCTCAATGGCTGGGCTTATTGGCGAACTGGATTAAACGGCAGTCTCCAACGACAGGACAGAATTCAATACAACTTGACAGAGGCTGGGTCATGCAAACCGGCGATAATCAAGCGTGGGCCGACCCCGATATTGATGACAGCAAGTGGCCGGCTATTCAGGTGGGTAAGCCCTGGGAAGAGGGTGGATATGCGAATTATGATGGGTACGCGTGGTATAGGATTAAGTTTACAGTGCCGGAGCATTGGCAGCAGAAAGATGAAAACGGTCTTCTGAGTCTGTCGCTGGGTTCTATCGATGATGCCGACGTTACTTATTTTAATGGAGAGCGTGTTGGGGCCACCGGTTCGATGCCACCGGACTATAAAACGGCCTATTACACTCGGCGCTTTTACCGGGTTCCGACGAGCCTGGTTCGCTGGGGACAGCCGAATGTAATTGTGGTGCGTGTCTATGATGATCATAACGATGGTGGACTTTATCAAGGCCCATACACCCTTAGACTCCCACAGTTTGAGGATTTGATCGGTATTAAGTTTAAATTTGAGAATTCCAACGGCATCTATTTCTCTCCTGATCCGCTGTCTGTGACCATAAACATTAAAAACCATTCATATACGGATTATGAGCTGGATGCGATGTTTGAACTCGTGAATGACAGAGTTGACTCGGTGCGTGTGCTCGATAGTATTAAAAAGACTGTACGTATCGACGGTAAGGGTGAGGTTTCCAAAACAATCGAATTCACTCGGCCTCGGCCGGGATTTTATCATATGGTTTGCACGCTGAACGGCAGCATGAAAAAAACAATAATTCTGGGCTATGAGCCTGAAAAGATTGTGAGCCCCATAACACGTGAAGCTGATTTTGCCGAATTCTGGAAAAAACGAAAACAGGAACTGGCCGGCGTTGCCCCGGAATTCAAGGTCACGAAGGACGATAGAACAACTGATAGAGTTAATGTGTATCTCGTTGAAATGCAAAGCTATGGAAATGTTAAAGTCCGGGGTTGGTACACGGTACCGAAGAAACCTGGGCCGCATCCGGCCATCCTTAGTGTCCCCGGCTATACGTCAACGATGTGGCCGTATGTGAACAGAACAAATGTCGCTACCTTTGCATTGAATCCACGCGGACACGGTAACAGCGAGGATGATGTTGATCCCAAAGGCGAGGAGTATATGTTCATCGGTTTTGATCCGGAGCGTCCCGAAAAGTACATCTATGCCGGTGCCTATCTGGATTGTCTGCGAGCTGTCGATTTTCTCGTATCCCGGCCTGAAATTGACACTTCTCGAATTGGCGTCGAAGGCGGCAGCCAAGGCGGCGGTCTCTCTTTTGCCACGGCCGCATTAGATAACAGAATTATTTTCTGTGCGCCTGATATCCCGTGGTTAGGCGACTGGGTAGGTTATCTCGAAACCACGGAATGGGCCCACGACAATTATCCGAAATTATTTAAAGTGTATCCTGATCTGACGTTTGCCGGCATCAATCGTTTCTTGAGTTATTTTGATACGATGAATATGGCCGAGCGGATTACATGCCCGGTGCTCATGTCAGTTGGATTGCAGGATGATGTCTGTCCGCCGCGCACCTCATTCGCTCCCTATAACGCAGTGAAATCAAAAAAAGAATATCGAGTTTACCCGTTTGCGGGTCATGGTGTCTGGCGGGAACATGGCAAGCTCAAAGATGAGTGGATGGCAAAAATGCTGGAGATTGACAAAATCGGTGATAACTAAGAAATCTCCGGCGGGAGCTGTTGTTATTAGCTTAGCGGTGTCATTGGCATCATTGCCTCACACATAGAGATGATATCATGAGGGGAAATGTCACTGACTAACAGGTGGAAGAAGGATTTTGCATGTACTTAACGGATTCAGGATAGTTGACTGTGACGAACCAAGAATGTCCTTAGAACACGAGGCAAGAATCATGAGTTATTTAGCAAACATTGCAAACGGACTTCTCACTATTTCAATAATATTCACAGGTGCATCCTGCTTGCAAGCTCAAGATACAACCAGTTTTCCAGAGATTCCGAGAATTGATGTTCATACGCATGTAGCTGATGACTTGCATGCGATAAGTAATTATCACAAAGTCCGTGAGATATTGAAACAGAACCATGGGGTCGAGATGGCAATGTGGATTAATCTTGGCGACAGAAACAAGCCCATCAATAGTTACAATGAGGTTATCAAGGCAGGTTTGGGAAGGATTCTCTGCTGCATTAGTGACTACTCAGCACATGATGGATTGAAATACGCTCCTAATGAGCTTCCAACATGGCTTGAGCGAGGTTATGTAGGCTATAAGATCTGGGCAGGACCACCTCATCGCAGATTGAAACCAGGACAGGAAGGGTATCCTTATATAGATGATCCTGCTCATGAACCGACGTTTGCCAAAATGGAAAAGATTGGCATGGTATGTGCTTCTATACATATAGCAGATCCGCATGGTCCATGGGGAAACCGAACGGAATGGCTGCCGGACTCTGTCGAATATTGGAAAGAGATAACAGCGTGGCGGCATGTACTTGAGAAACATCCTGACCTTGTGGTTGTTAGTGCCCATGGAATGTGGTCCCTGTGTCAGGATGGCCAGATTGACTATCTGCGTAACATGTTGGCAACATTTCCCAGACTGAATATAGATCTTGCCGCAACGTTCCAGTATTTTCCATTTGTCACCCGGGAAAACCTGCGTTCTTTTATGATAGAGTATGCCGACCGAATTCTCTTTGGTACTGATGTAGGTCGTTGGACTGATCCAACAGAAACATCTCAGTATGCCCGGCGTTATTTTCGGTGTTTCCAGATCCTTGAAACGGACAGAGTAACAAAGGGGGGCTTTTTCGGTCAAAATGAGATCAAAGGATTAGCACTTCCAAAGGATGTTCTGGAGAAGATCTACTACAAAAATGCAATGAGAATCTATCCCGGAGTAAGACAGAGCCTTCAGCAACTTGGATATTCTATCGAGTGACTATTTTAGATGATTCCCTGATAACGACTTATATTGTGGGGAATAGGTAAAGATTTGAACATGAAAGCCGCCATATGACTAATCAAGCCGAGAATACAGAAGGAATTTTTGAGTAGGAAAGGTATAATCATCTTCTGTCAGTAGAAATTAAAATTCCTATTATTTAATCATTGGCAAAAGGAGAAAGGAGATGAAACGACAAAAAGATACTCACAAGAATTGCAAAAGATGTTAAAATACATGGTTTAAAATATAAATCCATAGTATCATGAAAGGAAAGTTATGTTGAATTTACGCACGTTGAATCGACGTGAGTTTATGCGGGTTTTTGCAGCAGGCACTATGGGTTTGGGTCTGGGAGGTTGTCAGGGTGGTATTACGGGGGCGGTAGAACGGCAGAAACAGCCTAATATTGTTTTTATCATCGCTGACGACCTTGGCTGGAAGGATATCGGCTACCAAGGCTCAGAAATCCAGACGCCCAATCTGGATCGCCTGGCAAAAGAGGGGCGGGTCTTCGATCAACATTACGTCATGCCCACGTGCACGCCGACGCGCGTGGGATTATTGAGCGGACGGTATCCCAGTCGGTTCGGTGTACTCTCGCCGGCTTATGGGAAAATCTATGACGATGATACCGTGACCTTGCCGGGAGCGTTAACACGCAGCGGCTACACCACACATATCTCAGGTAAATGGCACATGGGATCACCGCCTGAGTTTACGCCGATGAAATATGGCTTTACGTCTTCGTACGGATATTTTGCCGGGCAGATCGATCCCTATACCCATCATTATAAAACAGGTGTAAAATCCTGGCACCGCAACGATGACTACCTGGATGAAACAGGACACGCTACGGACCTGATTACCAATGACGCGGTGTGCGTGATCAAATCCAGGCACACACAGCCTTTCTTTTTGTATGTCGCATATAGCGTACCGCACTTTCCCCTGAAGGAGCCGGAAAAGTGGTTAGCGATGTACCCGAAGATTAAGGAGGAATCACGCAAGTGGTTTGCCGCCAGTGTGACGCATATGGATGACGGTATTGGGAAGATCGTAAATGCCCTGGATAAAACAGGGCTGAGAAAAGATACATTACTTGTTTTCGTCAGTGATAACGGTGGGCAGAAAAGCTGGCACAGTGATACTGAATATAAGGGCCGCTATGCCAGTTTGCCACATACGGTGCTGGGCAATAATCTGCCTTTACGGGGCTGGAAGGGTGACTGCTATGAAGGCGGAATACGGGTGCCGGGTTTCGTGAATTGGCCGCAGACAATCTCGGCAGGAAAAATTGGAGCGCCGGTCCATGTTGTCGATTGGATGCCGACATTGTGTCACCTGGCCGGCTTTGAACCGAAGCATAGTCTGCAATGGGATGGAAAGAACATCTGGCCGATTGTTACAGGTGAGGCAACTCAAGTCTCTGAGCGAATCTTGTACTGGAAAACCCCCGGTGCTTCGGCCGTACGCAAAGGCGACTGGAAATTGGTCGTCTCCCGAAAGAATGGGCGTGCCGAGTTGTTCAACCTGATGAAAGATCCCTACGAGAAGAATGACCTGGCCAGCCGGGAAAGCGAGCGTTTGTTGGAATTGAAAGCCTTGTTACAACAAATAGCCTCCCGGGACCGGGAGAGGGATTCATAGGATACCAAATGTGCTGGTGATATATAAGTATGAAGCTATCTCATACTACCCACTTGTTGAATAGATATGAATTCTAAGACATTAATTTGATAGAGAAAAATATCATGAGGTTATCTTTAACAAGGCGAGAATTTCTGAAGGCATCGGCGGCGGGATCGCTGGTGTTTTCGGCTTTGGGCACTTCAGTTCTATCGATGGCCGCAAATTATCGCAAACCTAATGTAATTTACATCATGACCGATCAGCAGCGTAATACTACCCTGCGTTGCTACGGCAACAATAAAGTGGAAACACCGGTGCTGGATAGTCTGGCACAGCGGG
>DAOUVA010000087.1 GCA_030667885.1 Phycisphaerae bacterium | reverse complement strand
GCACACTCCTCTAATTATAGAGGGACGACTTTTTTCCCTTTCCTGAGCTTGTCGAAGGGCCTGTCCTCCGAAGCCAAAGGCGAAGGAGGAAGCGTAGTCGAAGGATAACCAATGAGCTATTTAAGCGTCGAGAATCCAACTTTAGCTCACTTTAGGCACTTTAGTCACTTTAGCTCACTCTTAACTAACTTGCCCTCTACATCTGTAGAGAATGTTCGACAAATCAGCCCTTTTTATGCAAAACAAACCCAAAGTCAAGTATGCCAAAATCAACCTAAACTCTTATATAACAATGAGATACGTACAAGTGGGACATTTGGTTATTCAGACAAACAAACCCAATCTGTAGTGAGCTTGTCGAACCTATTTCAAACGCACCTAACTGCGTAGAAAACAATGGCAGGAAAACAAAAATCTTATGGCAACTCTTCACCCATATAAATATGATGTACCTGACCGAGCCAATCGATATTTTCTGAATACTTACAATCGAGGAAGGAGTTTGATATGTACATTATGAAACGCCGAATCATCGCAATTCTGATTTGTATGCAAGTCTGCGCCGGATTGTACGCTCAGGCAAAAGCTAATAAAGGTCCACAAATCAATCCCACAATGTCAGATGTCAAATACGGCCCGCATGCCAGGAACGTACTGGATTTTTACAAAGCCAAAGCCGACAGACCAACGCCGGTAGTATTGTATATCCACGGCGGGGGATTCCGAGGAGGGAGCAAAAAGAGTGTGAATAAAGGCATGCTGAAAGAACTGCTGGCAGCGGGGATTTCGGTCGCGGCCATAGAGTACCGATTCGTTGCCGACAAACCCTTACCTGCGGCTCACCACGATTCACTGCGGGCGCTACAGTTCATCCGCTCCAAAGCAGCTCAATGGAATATCGACAAGAAAAAATTCGGGGCATTCGGTGGTTCCGCTGGTGCGCAAATCTGCATGTGGTTGGCATTTCATAATGAAATGGCTAAGCCGAAGAGCAGCGATCCGCTGAAGCGCGAGTCATCCCGGCTTACATGCGTAATGACCAACGGCGGGCAAACTACTATGGACATGGACTTATGGAAGAAGTGGGTTCCGGGCTATGAAAAACCACATCGAGATCGTACTGAAGTTTATGGTGACATTAGTGACGACGAGCTAAGGGAAGTTGTGAAGGATATTTCAGCCATGTCGCTTATCACCGCAGACGATCCACCCATTTTCATGAGTTATGGCATGAAGCCCGATGATCCGATACCGAGCGATACCAGGAAAGCGCAAGGCTGGAAAGTTCATCATGTTATTTTTGGCATCAAGCTAAAGGAGAAAATGGACCAGTTGGGCCTGGAAGCCAATCTGAAATATCCGGATGCCCAAACAAAGTATAAGTCACCCGCAAGTTTTCTCATTGCGAAGCTCAAACCCAATGACATATGATAAACAAAATGATGCCCTGAAACAATCGGGGCCTATACCAAATTGGTATAAGCCCCGAATTAACACGAATCTGTAAAATCGATCACAGAATCAATTTTACGCTAAATCCTGGTTTAAGGTGCAGGTCGATACAACCTGATATCATCGATGTACATCGTACCTGTACCTCCGACCATGTTGCCAAGACCAAGACTAATCGTATTGACATTGGAAAGATTCACTCCCTGGTCTGCAAAGAGCGTCAGGTCGATAGTCCATTCCGTCCAGGTACTTAACTGTGCGGCATCAGGATTTTCATGAGTTACTACCGCATTGCCGTTGAGAGCAACGTACAAAGGCACCGCAGCATTAGCTGCCTCGCCTCTGAACCAAATCGTCAGTACTCCAACGCCTTCCTCTGTCCAGTTTCGCAGGTCGGTCAATGTCATGGTCGCCTCAGAGTTCCCAACAGCGTTGTCGTAGAATAACGGCATCGACTGGCTTCCGCTGTTAACGATAGTTTGCTCGGCAAAGGGAGCACTGGCATAACCAACGACAGCCCCATTTGTTGCCGGGTTGTCGAATCCGTCCAACCACGTGTAAAATATCCTGTTGCTATCGGGGTCATCGGGATTAAGGTCATTGTAGCTCTCCATATCATCCGCGATAAGATAGTCGGCTACCGTAAAGTTCCAGACTTTGCCTTCACTGATTGTCCCATCGGTATTATACTCATCAACTCGCCAGTAGTAAGGGCCGCCGCCCCATTCAACGCCTTCGTTTGGAGTATAATTCGTAGCATCCTGTCGGCCTCGATATATGCCTGTGGTATCGGATGCATCAGCACTTCCGACAGATAATTCGTCAGTGCCGAAGTACACGTCATGCTGAGCGGCGTTTTCTCCAGGTGACCAGCTAAGCGGCATCGCGCTCTTTATGTCTTGTATTGAGCTATAAGCCGGCTTCGGGCTGTGGGCAAGATCCACGTCACCTTTGAAGACCTCGGCTATCTCTTCGGCCGACAGCGGTCTAATCCAGAAGCGGACGTCGTCCACCACGCCTTCGAATTCGTCGCTCGGGCTGCTATCCCATTCCTGGCCTATCGACCACTGCATGTCCATGGCCGGCTCGTCATCGGCGGGATCCTCCTTTCGCAGAACTCCATCGACGTATATCCAGGAAGTGAGCCCTTCCCTTACGTACGTTATCATATGCCACTGGTTGTTGTTGACAGCAGGGGGGAACTGCGTATCGGTATCATCATCTGTCCACACATTTCCACCACTCACACCAAACAGGAAATTGTGACTACTGCCACTGTTAGATCCAATCAATACTCCCTCATCCGTCTGCTCGGTTTTGATCCAAGCGCTGACCGTGAAGTTGTTGCTTGACACCATTGGAGCTATGCTGTCAATTCCGACATAATCATCATCTCCGTCCAATTCCAGTCCGCCGCCTATGGCTCCGCCTACCCACTGCGGATTACCACCAAGTATGCCATGATTGCCATATCCGGACGAATCAAAAGCGATGGAGCCCTGACCTTCGTCAAACTTCCACCAGCCGATAAGAGCCGGGTCTTCACGTGTTTTGAAACTCCAGATCTCGCCCGGGTGCCTGGTTGTACCATCGGCCTCGACCTCATCAATCTTCCAAAAGTAAGTGGTGCCATCCTGAAGACCTTCTGGAGCATAGGTTAAACCCAGCTGGTTGCCCTTGAACGTATCGCCGGTACCGGCAGCCACATCGGCTCGGATGGTGCCGAAGTACACATCGTGTGCAGCAGCACTGGAACCTGCACTCCAGCCAAGGACTGTATCAGTCATCGCAGTTTTGCTACCATCAGAAGGATCGGGGCTATGGGCGACAAAACCCACAGCAGTAAAGCTCCAGGCATCGCCCATGTGAATCGTAGTGCCGTCAGCCTCAACCTCATCAACCCGCCAGTAGTAAGTGGTACCCGGAATTAAACCGGGAATGTGCCAGTACATGGCGAAGGGCATACGTTCCATATAGTCGGTTTCCCCTAAATCCGGATTGGTGCCGAAGTACACATCGTGATATACGGCAGTTACTCCCTTTGTCCACTGCAAAAGCGGCGCGGGCCCACCTGTACCGCCATCAGCCGGATTCGGATCCGTAGCAGATTTAATGGCATATTCTATATGCAGCAGCGGCGCCATAGACGGGTCCCCGTCGAAAGCCTCGGCCTCTCGAGTTCCCTCGGAGGGATTGTCCGGGTTGTCTCTAAGGATTATCACCATCGCGTTGCCGGCGGCCCAACCGTCCTGGTCGATTATCTCCTGGATGATAGAAGAGATGTCACCAGTACGCTCAGACGGACCTGCCGCACGGAGGGCCCCCCACACCGGTACATCCCAGCCCACCGACGCTGTCGTTGTGGCCCTGGAGCTGATGTCACCTGTAGTTGAACTAAATTCAACGGGATTGGGACTCAGCTCGCCCTCGACGACAAGAGACACAGGGGGGGAATGGTAAGGATTATCGACGTCATCGGCGGTGAACTGCACCCATGCCTTCTTGATTGCAACGCCCTTAGGGATATCTATACCGGTAAATCGGACCCCTATAATTTGCAGGGTATCCGGCGAGGCGTCGCCTTCATAGCCCAGTTCCAGGTCGCTGCTGTCTAAAGCAATACCGCCAGAGACGGCGCCCTCTTCGGCATCATCATTGGTGGAAGCGGTTCGGACGTCTATACTGAATTCGCCAAAAGCCGCATTTGTACCAACCAGAGCCAGTGCTAAAACAAAAGAAGTCAACAAAAACAATTTCTTACACATCATACTACTCCTTCAAAATTAATATGAATTTGTGCTTTGATTACACGCCAAAACACCTTCTTGTTATCAATAAAGAACTTTTTAAATAAAACGACCGATAATAATGTAGGCACACACTAAATACATCTACCGGGATGATTTTTAGGGTTTGCCACTACCTCCTTCCTCTAACAAAACTAATATTTAGATGCAATAAAACGCTAAATATCTACAGTATGAAGCACAAATCCAGCCTACAAATCTGTACTTTATTCATTATGGCCTTAGACCGGGCTATTCCAGAAAAAAAGGAAATTAGCCCCCGAAAGACCAAAATCCACATTTTATCATATCTGCTTATATCAAATATAATCGTTATTTATATTATATCAAATTTACTATCTTCTCGTCAATACGAAAATTGACATTATTCACGTTTTTGAGAGCTTTATTTTCGTCACCTAAACAAATTTATTTGAGATTTTTGCACTGAAGCAATCTTAATCCTTGTTCCCAAAATGTCTCCACAGATGTCAAACTTGAAGATTGATGGAAACACCAACCCTTTCAATATTTTGGCCGTTCTGTTTCTTAAGGTTTTTGACGTACGAGTGCCGCGATTTTCTATGGTATAACTACACGATTATAGATGCGTACATCATCAATCAAGCCGGACCAATATGTTCCAGCCTCCATGGCCTTGCCACAGCCGATGTACAGGCCGTTTTCTGAGCCTCCCAGACTATCCTGTATGTCCTGGGCTACTGGTACGCCATCGACATACAGTGTTCTATCGGAACCATCCCGCACAAAACCTATATGGTGCCAGAGATCATCGGTGATGATTGTTTGAGACTGCAATGTACTTGCAGCGCGGTAAGTACCCTTGAGTTCTGTTATCAAGTTCCCATCTGATGAATCTGTGCTAAGCCAATTCGCACCGCCCGCCTGGGACAAAACAGTTTGCCGGGCAGCACCGCCTTTGACCCAGGCAAATACACTGAAGGATTCTTCTGTAGGATTTAAGATAAAATCAGTGCCGGCAAAGTCATCTACGCTATCCAATAGAAGCGCACCATCGACCATACCGCCAGTAGGCTGCCAGATAGGACCGCCAATGATATTAGCGTCGTTGGCACCGGCACTGTCGCGGGCTACGATGCCTTCTGTCTCATCCAGTTTCCAGTATGCGATTAGCCCAGGTTCCGTAAATAGATATTCAGCAAGGACAATCAGGTCCTGTACATCTATCATATTGTCTCCGAAAGGTGCCGGGCCAATGTCACACAAGGGGTAATTTTCACCCCAGTGGTCAACGATAATGCTCATGTCAGCAGCGTCAACAATTCCGTCGGCATTGAAATCGGGGGTTGATATGGGAGCAATGGCCTCTGCTATCAGTTTAGCTCCTTCGGCATTTGGGTGAATCCCATCCGGGAACAAGGCAGATGCGCCACTTAGCGCAGCGTATAAATCGATTACTTCAACATCTCTTAACTCCGCTATCTGGTTAACTAACGGTATTATCTCGTCTTTGATGACTGCGTTGCTAATGCCAAAATTATCATTAAAAGCCGGCACCGGATAGCAGATCCATATCTTTGGCTTGCTGGGCAACTCTGCAAAGGAATCGATCAGAAAAAGGTAATCAGAGATGAAGTCATCCTTGAGCGCCCAGTTATGGGGCTTGGAGTCATTAGTGCCTAACTTGATGATAACAGCGTCCGGTTCTGCCGCCAATGCCTGATTGTAAGCGCTTTGCTGCACATAAGGTTTGTCGGCATTTCTCAGCAGAGTTGCACCACTTACACCGAAGTTCTGTACTTGCCACTGATTGTCAAACTTTTGCAGCATCCTGCCCATCTGGGCCGGATAGGAGTTGTAATCGCGATTAGAAATGCCTGACCCGTACGTAATGCTGTCACCCACACATGCCACGAGCTTTGCATTAGCCACCTCTACAGTTAGGACCAACAATATTGCTAAAATTAATACGAGTGAAATTATCTTTTTCATCAGGTCAGCCCTTCAAATTATTTTTGTCATACTCAAAGTACTGTTCAAGCTAAGATGCTGAACGTGTTTTTCAAAACCTTGTTGATTGAACTCTATTTGGATTATTTCCTCCAAAAAGCTTAATAAGATACGAACACTAAAGCATAACATATCTTCAGCTATTTTCAAGAGAAAAACGTCAAGGAAAAAAATGAAAAATTCAGTGGATAACGGTAGTGAGATTAAATGTGCTTCTAACGGGCAAATTGGGATTACAGCATGGATTCTTAGGCTGGCTGGGTAAATGTTATAAATCGGAAAAAAACGTTACATTTGGTTTCTGTGGCGGCACTTATATATAGTATTTGCTGATTAGTTTTCCAGGGAAGGGGATAATCCGGTTTATTGAAGGCGGGAGCCCTGTCGGCAGCTTAGATTTGGGTGATGAAATGAGAATGCTGAAGTTTGTATGGAAGTGCTGGTGTGGATTGTGGCGGCCGTGCCATCATATGCCGACCGGTATTAATTCACATAAATGGGAAAGCAAAATAGAAATATTGAGGCATTTATCGGGTAAACGTCATTAAATTTTTGAGCTACAAGCTGCCTGTTGTATATGGTATGAAACATTAACTGTTCGTTATCTGTGTTGTGATTAAATTTTAGTCTCCGGGGGGGGCAACACGGATTCGGGCATATCGCAGATTAGGGTTGTCGTCGGCGATGCCGAAAAGGTCAATATTGTCCGATGGTTTTGACCCTCCTCGTGGAGTGTTCGTAAAGAAGCTGCCAAACGGATGCTTCAATTCGATGCGTTTAAACACAGGCTTGCCTTTTCCATCGGGTATTTCACCGATGTAATTACCGAAGGTGCGTTTTCCTTTGACGATTCCCGTACCCGCTGCGATTACGTGGAGATTTCTGTCGCTGCTGATATGAAAGCGTGCGAAAGACGGCTTGAATCCCGTCGAGTCTTGCAGGCTTTGAGCCAGCGTTTTTTTCGAGATGACTCTGCCATTTTTTACAACGACATATTCAAGGTTAATTGTCATTGCCTGGCCCGGGAAGTATTTGTCGCGAATAAAATCATATTGATGCGGCTGTTTTGTATAAAGCAGATGAGCTGCGCCTGTTGCGTCTATGTGCATATCAAGGTTTCGGATATAGCCGCATGTTTCTTCAACTGTGTCGATTTCAATGGGCTCTGCAAAGCCGGTCGTCCTGATATTGTCCGTGTAAGTGTAGAACAACCGCCGAAAGACATAGTCCCACTTGCGATTCGTCTTTTCGAATTTGAGCTTCCTCCAATGCTCAACCGGCTCGACAATATCACCAATTGCCATCACGTGAGCAGAGCCGTCGCGCAGACTAACCTGGGGATAGCAGGACCTGACGGGAAATTCAATCGTGCCTTTTTGATGCCAGCGGCCTTTATTGTCGCGGTACGAAACGAACTGCTCACTGGTTTTGGCATTAATGTTCAAAAGCAGAAGCTCGCCATTAACGCCATCGGCTGCGAAGCCCCTGTAAGAATGGTCGGTGAAGTAGTTTCCATCAGCCCAGGCCGGAGTGTGAGTTGTAACTTTTCGCCGCTGAAGGTTCTCGCGGTCAAACTCAAGGACAAGCGGCTTGCACGGACCATACTTAACACCCGCCGGCTTTGTAGAAGGATTGACCGACAAAAAGACCGGCCCATCTTGAAAAACGGCAATAGGGCAAGGCTCACGCTGCCTGTACGCTTTCTCTGTCTGTTCAAGCTTCCAGCCATCGGACGTGCGATGCCATAACTGCCAGCGAGTGTTACATAGCAGCGGAACGTCCTTGCCTGTTTCGATGGTCGAAAGATAAACGTCTTTCCCCTGCCTTGCAATAACCGTAGAGCCGTAGCACCACATAGGTCCGGCGCCATTATTGGCGGGCGTGTACCTCGTAACTATCTCCTCGAGTTCTACGGCATAGTGGGGGCCTTGGTCATGTTGCTGGCTGTCTTCTGCTCCGGCATTGGATGCAGGGAACAAACAACAGATGAAATAAAAAGCCGCACACTCGATGTTCAGGATTTTTGACAGGTAATTCATAAGTTCCTCACTTGAGATAATATTCTTCTTGCATAATGCCTGGCGAGAAGCCTGGCTCATATAGGATACCAAATCCGCCTTACAAATGTAACCATGCATTATGTTATTTCTTTGCTTGTCTATCTGCCTTGGCTTTGTATTATTGATTGGGCCGAAATCGCTTGAAAATCCGTAAAAGAGTTGGTAATATGATGGAGTTACAAGTTTAGGTATGTTGTTAAATCATAAATATACGAAATCCCGCAGAGTGTTCTTTCACCTTGCGGCCGTGGTCGTCGTCATCTCGCCGCTGGTATTGGGTGAGCTGGTGTTGAGGCTGTGCGTTCGGCCCCCTGTGGTTTCTCCGGATGATCCATACGTTTCTTTCAGCGGCATACGTCCATTATTTGTTCCTGACTCGAATGGCACACGGTTGGAGACAGCCAAGGAGCGGCTGGCGTGTTTCTGTCCTCAGTCATTTACCACCGTGAAGGGACCAGACACGTTTCGTATCTTTTGCCTCGGGGGTTCAACCGTGCAGGGACGACCTTACTCTGTTGAGACGTCCTTTACGACCTGGCTTAAGCTGAACTTGGAAGCCGCACGACCGCAAACGGACTTCGAAGTCGTAAACTGCGGGGGGATTTCCTATGCAAGCTATCGTCTCGTCCCCATTATGAGTGAAGCGCTGAAATATGAGCCGGATTTATTCATCATTTACACGGGGCACAACGAATTCATCGAGGACAGGACATACCGGCGGCTAAAAATAATCCCACGCACTTTGATCGGAGTGCACCGGATGATGCTCAGCCTGAGAAGCTACTCTCTTGCAAATGAGTTTATCTCAAAGCGACGTGCCCGGCGCACGGAGACCGGAAGCTCATCGAAGACCGTTTTGCCCGCCGAAGTCAGTGCCAAGCTCGATTTCGACGATGGGCTGGAATCCTACCATCGTGATGAGGTGTGGCGCGAAGGCACTATCGAACACTTTCGCCTCAATCTTCAAACCATGGTCCGTATGTCCCGAAGCGCAGGGATTCCTGTAATCCTGGTAAATCCGGCATCAAATCTGAAAGATTGCCCTCCATTCAAATCGGAGTTCAGCAGCGGCCTTTCTAATAGTGAAATAGAGCAAATTACCGAGTTGCGGGAACAGGCAGGGAAACTTAACTGGGAAGATACTTACGACAAGATTACACTACTTGAGCAGGCCGCTGAGATTGATAGTCGGCACGCCGGGCTACTTTATCTGATTGGAAAATGCTACGAACACATAGGGCGTTTAGCCGAAGCAAAGAAATGGTTCGCAAAAGCCAAAGAAGAGGATGTATGTCCGTTGCGGATACTGGAGCCTATGCAAGAGGCTATTCTGAGTGTTGCTGCAAAAAATAATGTTCCACTGGTGGACGTTAAGAGGCTTTTCGAGGGACACAGCCACGAAGGAGTACCGGGCGATGAATGGTTGAAGGACCATGTGCATCCGAGCATCCATGGCCATCAACTCATTGCCGACTCAATATACGAGACCATGGAGGATATGAAACTGGTAAGTAAGCCGGAGGGCTGGGAGACCACTCGGGACAAGCTATGGCAGCATCACCTTTCATCTCTAAGCGAGGCCTATTATGCTCATGGGATGGAACGGCTCGAAAGACTCAACAAGTGGAGCCGCAGGCTTGCCCTTGATCCGCCTCCTGCTCCTTCCGGTTCGGCGGAAGATTGATCCAGTTTAACTTATGGGAAACTCAAATAATTCATTTTCCCCGCTTGTGCGCAATTTTCTATAAATGAAACAAAGGCAAAATTCAAAGAATATCCTTGACGGCAGGGCGTCTGATTTGTTATAAATAGAACAAGTAAAGTCTGTGAATATATGACTTTGAAGGAAGGAGGTTGTGGCAAGTCACAGTTAATTATTCTCATCTTGGAGAGGTATCTGCCTTAGTGACGGTGTAAGTTATTTTTGGTATTATTAAAATTAGAGTGCTTTGGTGTGTGGCCAAAGGAAAGTTGAATTGACTTTTTAAAGGAGGATTATTATGTGTAAAAAATTGATTTTTCTAACTTCCTTTCTTTTGGTGCTGGGCCTTGTCTTTGCTAATGTCGCCCCAGGAGCTGTTATCGAAGTCCGGGTCGCTGCCGGCGAGGATGATTCCGAGGAAGATGTGGCGACTGGTGCGATTGATCTGGGCAGCTCGGACCTCGAGATCACCGAAGAGGGTGAGCCCGCTCTTAACCAGCTTGTCGGGATGCGATTCAACAACATTGACATCCCCCAAGGAGCCATCATCACCAAGGCCTATGTTCAGTTCCAGGTCGATGAGGTTGATGTTCCGGGGGACAACCGGCCTGGTACAAAGTTCCTCAGGGGCGAAGCTGTTGACAATGCCGCGGCATTTTCGGATGCTGCCTTTGACATATCATCCCGGCCGACAACGTCCGCTGAGGCAAGCTGGGACTGGCCTGAGTGGCTCACAGAGGATGAAGAAGGTCCGGATCAGCAAACCTCGGACATCGCCGCCGTTATCCAGGATATCGTGGACCAGTCGGGT
>DAOUVA010000157.1 GCA_030667885.1 Phycisphaerae bacterium | reverse complement strand
GGATTGTTTGTGCGATACATTTGCGACCTCCATGTGCAAGCATTTTGAATGTTTTTCTATAATTCCCCTTCACTTGCAATACTATAAGTCATATGTATCGTATTGTAAATATTGAACTTAAATTATACTCAGCAAGCCCTATGTAATGAGGTCAAAAATATCGCTTTGGCGAAGGAAGATGACGGAATTGGACTCAACTTTGATGAAGTTATGTCATTATCGACCAAAAACGGTGGATTCAGCTTTTTTAGTATTCGTAAGCGACTGGAACAGTTATACGGATGTTTTGAGATTAAATCCGAGCCTGGTCATGGCAGTAAGATTACAATGACGGCACCACTCAAACTAGCGTAAACCAACAGTGCCACCCGCATGGCACTTGACGAATAGGTGAGTTGCAGTGATCGAACGGTTGCACATTAATCAAGACCGGCCCTTATGACACGCTTGCAAAATGACGGATCAGTTCTTCGGTTTCTTCCCAGCCAATGCACTTGTCAGTCAATGATATTCCGTATTCGAGATTCTCTGGTGTGCCGAATGGTTGGTTACCTTCACGAAGAAAACTCTCGAGCATGACGCCGGCTATCAGCCGGTTGCCTTCTCTAATCTGCTCTGCGACATCAAACAATACTTCTCTTTGGTGTTTGTGGTCTTTGTTTGAATTAGCGTGGCTGCAGTCGATCAGGATTCCGGTTGGCACGTTAGCCTTGCACAGCAAGACTTCTGCAAATGCCACATACTCGGAGCTATAGTTTGGACCACCTGAACCCCCACGCATGACTAAGTGACCGTATTTGTTGCCACGCGTCTCAGCGATAATGACTTTTCCATTTCCATCAATGCCCATGAAGGAGTGAGGACTTGAAGCTGCCTTGACTGCATCGATTGCAGCAGTCAGGTTGCCATCCATAGAATTCTTGAAGCCCACTGGCATTGAAAGACCGCTTGCCATCTGACGATGTATTTGCGATTCCGTCGTTCTAGCCCCAATTGCCACCCAGGACACCAGATCAGCCATATACTGGGGGACGATAGGATCCAAGAATTCGGTTGCCGTGGGCAGACCCATTTCCCCTATGGAAAGCAACAAACCACGTGCTCGACGGAAACCTTCCTCAATGTTGTACGAGTTGTCCAGACAGGGATCATACAACATACCTTTCCAACCCAATGCTGTGCGTGGCTTCTCAAAATAGGCTCGCATGATTATCAGAATCTTGTCGCTCACCTCATCCCTTAATTCCCTGAGCTTACCGGCATATTCAAGCGTCGCCTCGCGGTCATGAAGTGAACACGGCCCGGTGACCACCATTCGGCGTTTATCACTATTTGTAAGGATCTTCTGAATGTTCATGCGCGAACTTGCCACCAGTTGAGCTACTCCGTCGATTTCTGGCAATTCTCCTTTAAGCTCTTCAGGGGTAATCAGTGGCTTGAATCGTAATATGTTCAGATTTTCAGTTTGTTCCATATGTTAGTAATCCTGCTACTGGTTAGGGCGAGAATAACAAATTAATTTTCTGTGGTGGCATTTTAGCAGTTTGCCCACACGGCTGCAATACTCTCATCTTTACCGAGGCGAACTTCGTGTGGAAGACCAGAATTCCGATACGCGGGTAGCAATGAACAAAAGCGCCATTGGTCGGTCGAAGCAGCAAGGCTTGTTCACTCCATGAGAAGAGAAAAGAAAATGAGATTGATCGTCCTTAACTTCTTATTTGAACTGTAACTAGAAGCAGCCAACTCACGCCAAAACCACCCCTAAGTAGAAGCAGTGGTAGCAGAGGACGAGGAGGACATCCGTTTAGAAGACATGGTAGCGGGCGCCATGGAAGTACAGGGGCTAGAGCCGGTCATGATATGCGAATCTGCCCTGAGAATCACGAAAGTATCGATGAACAGAAATGTGAATCGTGTGAGAAATACCGTCACTGGCCTGAAGGAACAGACGAAGAACTTCGAGAGTGTTGGTATGATTGGCAAATAAAACCGCCCATCAACAGCGATGACGGTGACGATGCTGCTGAGTAATGAAGCATTCCTGCCCAACAAACCAGGTAAGAATTACCACCTCGTAGGACTCTTATATTGGTGAGAAGACAATTAGCTGACAAGTTCAACTTTATTTCAGTGGGAAAGACAATGGCTATGAAGAATCAAGAGGAAAGTCAAAACAGCAATTGGCCACTTCGGCCTGATGTTTTTGCTGAATTACTGACACCGATTGAGGCAGCACAATACTTACGTCTTGACGAAACAGGCAACCATACCCCACAAACTGCCATCCGCACTCTTAATTACTGGCGTGATAAAGGACAACTCAAAGCCACCAAATATGCCCGTCGTGTGTGGTATCGTAAGGCTCAATTGGATCACTTTCTAGCCGTCAAAACCGAGGAATAAAGAAATGCATAATTTATTTAACAAAATATATTTGCGCTTTTCAACTTCTCCTGATAAAATGCTTACCTGTCAATCGTCACTGGTAACTGCTTACCCTAAGCGGGAAGGAGATTATCAATGGCAATAGAGAAAGTAGGTGTTTATCGTAAATGGTTGGAGCCTGTACCAAAGAAAAAAGGTAAGCCTATTCCAAAATCGGAATGGCCCAAAAGGCGACGGCATTGCTGGATTGTGAGATGGTATGGCACTAACTGGAAAAAGTATGGCAAACTTTTTAAGACAAGAAAGGAGGCTGAAAAAAATGCATTAGACCTGCAAAATCGAGTTAATTTGGGCAGGGCTGACAAACCCCAAAATATTACGCTGCAGGAATTTCGGCTTGAGCACGAGCAGGTCATGAGAGATCAGGTTGCATATAGCACATTATATGACCAGTTACGGGCTCTAAGGTTCTTTGAAAATTTTATAGGTGGCTCAGTTTTGCTGTCGAAGATCAAACCTCGACATGCAGAAGCTTTTATCGCCCATCGGTTATCGACTGTGCCAAGCGTTTCTACGGTTAACAAGGACATCCGTACCTTGCGAAGCATTTTCAACTTAGCAATAGAACCAAGAGGGTATTTGAGAGAAGGCCAAAATCCATTTGCCAAGATCAGAGAACGTAAAACAACCGAGAATGAAATAAGGTACGTAGAAATCGAAGAATATCTTGCCTTGATGGATAAGGCAAAAAACCTTTGGTGGCGTGGATTACTTTCCACTGCGTATGGCAGTGGACTTAGACGTAACGAAATACTGAATTTGACATGGAAGAATATCGATTTTGAGAATCAGTTGATTACTGTCGTAGCAAAGAAAGCATCTAACAATCTCTTAGAATGCGATCCGAAGAGTCGTAGGAATCGTGTTGTTCCAATGTCTGATGAAAGTGCTCAACTCTTAGCAGATTTACAGCTAAAAGCAAAAGAGGGTTTCCCATACATTTTTATTTCACCACAACGACTTAAGAGAATTCGAGAACGTCAAAAGATCGGAACATGGAATCCAAGATCTCAGATAATTAATAACTTCAACAGAGACTTTCAGGTCCTCCGGATTAAGGCAAGTGTTGATGAATGTGTGATACACGATCTTCGTCGTTCGGCCATTACCAATTGGGCAAAGAAATTGCCGATACAAGTAGTACAACAGCTTGCAGGACATGCGGACATCTCAACAACAAGGAAGTATTACCTGGCAGTACGATCTGAAGACTTGGTTTCTGCAAACAGTTTTTTAAATGAGATTTTGGCCAAAGTAAAAACCAATTGACACAAATTTGACACAAATGGCTCATTTTGCTCGTTTTAAGTGTAAAAAGAATTGACAGCCCGTTTAGGAAGCTGTTATTGTATAAACACTTAGAAATATTTGCGGGCCCGTAGCTCAGCGGTTAGAGCAGTGGACTCATAATCCATTGGTCGTAGGTTCGAATCCTACTGGGCCCATTCAAAACGATATTTTCGATGTTTCTATGAAGGGTGATTTGTCCAGTACTTTCAGTTTGATTGCATTCTTCGACAGTTTTTTATTGTCCGTTTTAGGTCGAAGGTTCGCACGTTATTACATTCATTAACGAAAGGAGCATATTATGAACCACAGAAAAATTTACAGCATCATTTTCCTGTTAGTTGTCTTTGCCGGCTTTTCAGCCGCAAGGGAGCAGAAGAAAGACGAATGGGTATCTCTATTCGACGGCAAGAGCTTAAACGGGTGGTCTATCCATAGCGGTTTTGCCAAATATCATATCGAGGAGGATGCAATTGTCGGTTCCACGGTCAAAGGCAGTCCCAACTCATTTCTCTGCACGGACCGGGAATATGGTGATTTTATATTAGAGTTTGAAGTACTGCTGGACCCGAGGCTTAATTCTGGTGTACAAATACGCAGCAAGATTGCCAAAGAAGAGAAGGTGTTCGTATTCTCAGGGCGTGATGGAAAACCTCGCAGCCGGAAAATACCGGCGGATCGCGTCTATGGTTATCAGGTGGAAATTGCATCGGAAAGAGGAGGAGCGTCCGGAAGCATTTATGATGAGGCCCGCCGCGCTTTTATGCTCGCCAGTACAAATTCCGACCCGGCCGCCAGTAAGGCGCTCAAAGACAACAAATGGAACAAGTTCCGCATAGAATGCAAGGGAGACAGAATCAGGACGTGGATTAATGACATTCCCTGCGTCGATTTGAGAGACGGAATGACAAGCCGAGGCGTAATTGGTCTGCAAGTGCACGGCGTAAGCAATGACGCCCCTACCTATCAGGTACGCTGGCGTAACATACGCATAAAGGCAGAGGACCAGGGTGTCGAACCGCCCGTAATCTCCAGTTGGCAGCGTGCGCTGAGCGGTACGCCGCTATGGAGAGGTCCGCGAATGGAAGATGGGCGTGCATACGTCTCGGACAGTATTCTGAAGAGAATGAAGAACGTCTCGATTACGATGGCCTGGAGTATTGTCAGAGGAGCCGGCTATCCCAACTGTTATGAGAATTCCGCCGGCTGGCAAGCCATATATCCCGAGAAAGCGATTGTCGGCCGAGTGCTCACCGCCCAGTACATGCCCTCTCACCCGGACTACAATCGGGATATTTTGCGCCAGGGACGTGCCGAAGGCCGGATTGGCAGCTCAAATTCATGGCCGATTGACATGCTGAAGAAGGGTGACGTTTATGTCGCTGACTGCTTCGGTAAGGTTCTTGACGGGACCCTCATAGGCGACAACCTGGGTAACGCCATCTATGCCAATTCCGGAAACGGTGTCATCTTCGATGGAGGTATCCGTGATTTGGAAGGTATCGAAGCTATAGAAGGATTCAACGCATGGCACAAGGGAGCTGATCCGAGCTTTCTTCGTGATGTGATGTTGACCGCTATCAATGTCCCGATAAAGATTGGCAAAGCTTTAGCTTGCCCCGGTGACATAGTTTTGGCCAAACGCGAAGGCATCGTATTCATCCCTGCACATTTAGCTGAGAAGGTTGTAATCGAATCAGAAGGTATAATGCTGCGGGACATGTTCGGGCATAAGCGCCTGATAGAAGGTAAGTACACTCCCGGGCAAATCGACGGCAGGTGGTCACCGGAAATCCAAAAAGACTTTCGCAGTTGGCTTAAAGAGAACATTAACGAACTGCCTGTACCGAAAGATGTGATTGAAGGGATATTGAATCCGAAAAAACGTAACTGGTAGTTGAAAGTTTGTTACCTACCTGTAAATAATGAGACTGTAGTAAATCCACAACACGGAGAGAGACCATGGCGAAGCAGAAAAAAGACCTGCAAACGCAAACAGCTTGTTCAAGGCGTTCTTTGCTCAAAAGCGCCGGTGCTGGTTTTGCCGGTTTGAGTATGGCGAGCATAATCGGGGCTCCTATTGAAGAGCAGGTAGCCTTTGCTACACAAAACGTAAAGCGGAGTTCCAGCCCCTCTCAACTGAAAATTACAGATATGCGTATAGCGGTGGTGACAAGAGCGCCTTTTACCTGCCCTCTGATTCGTATCGATACTAATCAGGATATCTGTGGTTATGGGGAAGTCCGTGACGGTGCCAGCGAACGCTACGCCCTGATGCTTAAAAGCAGACTTCTGGGCCAGAATCCGTGCAACGTGGAGCGCATATTTAAACGAATCAAACAGTTTGGGCATCATGGCCGCCAGGGAGGCGGTGTATCTGGTGTCGAAATGGCTTTATGGGACCTTGCAGGCAAGGCGTATGGTGTCCCTGTCTATCAGATGCTTGGAGGCCGATACCGCGACCGTGTCCGTCTTTATGCTGACACACCCGACGGCAGAGTAAGCGGATTAAAGACAAGGCTCGACCAGGGATTTACCTTTTTGAAAATGGATTGTGGTATCCGTAGCATCCGCAAAGTACCCGGAGCACTGAGCTACCCAACGAAAGATACTAATTGGAATGCCAAACATCCTTTTACGAGAATTCAATTGTCTGATAAAGGCGCAGCTCTGATGGCTGAGCGTTTTGCCGAGGCTCGCGAAGCGGTTGGCTGGGAAGTCCCGATCGCATCCGACCACTTCGGCCATATAAGTGTGAATAGCTGTATTAAACTGGGCAAAGCGCTGCAGCCCTACCAATTAGCCTGGCTGGAGGATATGGTCCCGTGGGAATATACGGAGATGCTGAAAGAAATCAAGAACGCTATTGATGTGCCGCTGTTGACCGGAGAGGACATTTACCTGCTGGATGGTTTCAAGCCGCTTATCGACGGGCGTGCTGTTGATATGGTTCAACCCGACTTAGCTACTGCCGGTGGTATCATGGAGACCAAGAAAATCGGCGACTACGCGGAACAGCACGGTATTGCTATGGCCATGCACTTCGCAGGCACTCCGGTATCCTTTATGGCCAACGTACACTGCGCAGCGGCTACGGAGAACTTTGTTGCCCTGGAGCACCATTCGGTTGAAGTTGACTGGTGGGAGGATATGGTGACAGGCATTGAGAAACCGCTGCACGTGGATGGTTTCGCTCGCGTACCGGAAGGGCCTGGCCTGGGTATAGAACTGAATATAGATGTAGTGAAGGAACACCTCGGGCGAGATAAGGAGCTTTTCGGGCCCACCGACGAGTGGAACAGAAGAGGCTCTAACGACCGGTTGTGGAGTTGAGGGCCGAGAAACCCAAATTCGACGACACAACTACTGTGAGCCTTATCGATATCCTATATCTTTGGCGGCATCTGCCATAAGCGGGTGCATCCAGAGCGTGCCGAGTAAGAAATATCATCTATCGCGTTTGTGCATTTTGAAAAGGAGTATAGCCATGACAATAAACAGGAGCACCAGAGAGTCTGAACAAAAATCAATGAAATCCGACCGACGTACTTTTGGTAAAGCTGTTTTAGCGGGCGTTCTGGGTGGTCCGGCCGTCTTGTCATCTATTTCTCAGAGGGCACAAGGAATCAGCTCCCCCGCCGCTTCCGGAAAAAGGGGACAGGGAATTAAGCTGGCCCTAATGCTTGATATTCGAAACAAAGAAAAATGCATACTGGCTCGCCAGATCGGTGTTAATCACGCAATCGTATCTGTTAATCGAGCGTTAAGAAGGGTTTCACAGGACCAGTACGTTGAGGCGCTTACAAAATTAAAAGCTGCTTATGAGGAGTCGGGGCTAACAATAGCCGGTGTTGAGAGCCACCCGGTTGCAGCAGAAAAAATCAAGTTAGGGCTGCCCGGCCGTGATGAGGAAATTGAAAACTACTGTGCCGCAATTAAAGCCCTTGGGAAAGTTGGAATACCGATGTGCTGCTACAATTTTATGGCGGGCATCGGATGGTACCGAACTAAGACTGATATTGCCGAACGAGGCGGCGCCCTTTCAAGTGAGTTCGATAACCGAATAGCAGAAAAGCAGGGACTTACCAGGTGGGGCCGGATAAGTGAGGAAAAAATCTGGGACAACATTACCTACTTTCTAAAACGGATTATCCCCGTTGCTGAGAAGGCTAACGTTAAAATGGCGTTGCATCCGGATGACCCTCCTATTTCACCGCTTCGCGGTATCGGGCGCATTTTGATCAGCGGCAAGGCCTTTCGGAGAGTCCTTCAAATAGTGCCAAGCCCGGTCAACGGCATTACCTTCTGCCAAGCCAATTTCAAGCTAATGGGTGGAGACATCCGGGCATTGGTCAGGGAATTTGGCGGACGAGGTAAGATATTTTTCGTCCACCTGCGCGATGTTAAGGGTACAGGCGAGCGATTTCATGAGACATTTCACGATAATGGATTTCAGAATTTCCAGCCTTGCTTGGCGGCTTAATATCGCCGTTTTTTATCTCTAATACGGGCCTTGTTTTTTCATCCTTATCATTCTTAGTCGTAATAGGTCGTATTGAGTCGTCTATAAAACAAGCATCCGGCAAGCTACCTGCATCCGTCCCGGTCTTTACTTGTATCTGTGATTGCTTGCCTGGTAATGTCAGGTCCGGCAAGGCCTCGACCGCTTCTCTCTGCTGGTCCTCAAAGGTGTGGCTGTAGTGCCGTACCATTTCCGGGGTTTTGTGCCTTGATAGCTTCTGCCTTACCGCTTCCGATGTCTCTGGATTCATTGCATAAAGCGAAGCCGACTGATGCCTCAATGCGTGGAAATCGAAACACTTGCCGAAATTATCTTCGTAGGGTATTGCCGGGACCATCACTTTACCGCCGGCGTCCCTGACCTCAGTATTGGCAAGGTCAAACCGTACCATCCGCTCGGT
>DAOUVA010000464.1 GCA_030667885.1 Phycisphaerae bacterium | reverse complement strand
TTTTACCCGGGGCCGGGGCTCGGAGGCCATTGCATACCAATTGACCCGTTTTATCTTACCTGGAAGGCCCGGCAGTACGGTATGTCGACACGTTTTATCGAATTGGCGGGTGAAATCAATACCAGTATGCCGCGATACGTGATTGCAAAAACAACCGAAGCTCTTAATGAGCACAGAAAAAGCCTCAATGGCTCTAAGGTCCTTGTATTGGGTTTGGCGTACAAAAAGGATATCGACGATTTACGTGAGTCCCCTTCGATAGAGTTGATTGAATTGCTGCGGGAAAAAGGCGCCAAAGTTGACTATAACGACCCATATATCCCCAGGACCCACAAGCAGCGGCAGCACGATTTGAAAATGACCAGCAAGAAATTGTCGGCAAAAATGTTATCAGGCTATGATGTGGTTTTAATATCCACCGACCATAGTGATTACGATTATACGTGGATTGTAAAGAACGCGAAGCTCGTCGTTGATACACGCAATGCCACGGCGGCGGTTGCTTCAGCAGGAAAAAAAGTAGTAAAAGCATAAGATTTACAGGGGAGTTTTTCATGCAGATTCCAATTTTGGATTTAAAGGCACAATATGCCAATATCAAGGACGAAGTAATTCAGGCAATAAGTGATGTTTGCGACAATCAGGCTTTTATTCTTGGTCCTGCGGTAGCTGAATTCGAAGAAAAAGTCGCGGCATATTGCAACAGCAAATACGCAATAGGTGTTTCAAGCGGAACCGATGCTCTGCTTGTAAGCTTAATGGCTCTGGATATAAAACCCGGAGACGAAGTTATAACAACTCCTTTTACCTTTTTTGCCACCGCCGGTTCTATCGTCAGACTGGGCGCAAAGCCGGTTTTTGTTGACGTTGATGCCGACTCTCTCAATATTGACCCATCAGCTATCGAACAAAAGATAACCGACAAAACTCGAGCAATCATCCCTGTCCATTTATTTGGACAAATAGCTCAAATGAAAGCAATTACGGAAATTGCCAAACGCCACAATCTCGCAGTTATCGAAGATGCCGCACAGGCCATAGGCGCCAGCCAGGACGGCATCAAGGCCGGTAATTTGGGTGATTGCGGATGCTTTTCGTTTTACCCAACCAAGAACCTCGGCGGTTTCGGCGACGGTGGCTTAGTAACCACAAACAGAGAAGATATCGCACAGAAAATAAAAGCCCTTCGCGACCACGGCCAAAGTCCCCGATATTTTTACAAAGTAATCGGCGGCAACTTCCGCCTCGACGGCATCCAGGGGGCCGTTCTTAACGTCAAGCTCAGGTATCTCGATGGATGGAATGAAAAACGACGGCAGAATGCCGCTCTTTATGACAGTCTCTTAGCCGATTCACCCGTAAAAACACCTAAAATTAGTGCAGATAACGTCAGTATTTATCACCAATACACTATTACAACACCAGAAAGAGACAAGCTGCAGCAATTTCTGGCCGAAAACAATATAGGTTCGGCGATATTTTATCCAAAACCGCTGCATCTGCAGGACTGCTTCAGCGACCTCGGATACAGGCCGGGTGATTTACCGATTGCCGAACAACTTTGTAAAGAGGTTTTATCGCTGCCGATTTATTCTGAACTCGCAACGGACCAGATTGAATATGTAGCAAAGACCGTACGTAAATATTACAAAATGAGCTAGGACAAGAAAAATGCTGAAAGTGACTGAAAATCCACCAATCATCTGGCCTCAGGCAGAATCGATACGTGATTTTGAGGGTCAATGGTGGGTTGTGCATACCAGAAGCAGGAATGAAAAGGCCCTGGCCCAGGATTTAATAAGCAAAGATATCAGTTACTTTCTTCCGATGAGTTGGAAAGTTAGCCGTAAAAGCCGCAGAACGACACGTTCATTACTGCCTCTATTCAATGGTTATTTATTCTTCTGCGGCAAGGAGAACGAGCGAGTCGAACTATTGAAAACAAATCGTGTAGCCCACCTAATAGAAGTCGATAACCAGCAGAAATTGCTCGACGAACTCGTCCAGGTTAATCAGGCCCTTCAATCCGGTGCCCCCCTGACACCGCATAATTACATCAAGAAGGGGCAGCGATGCCGCGTTATAGCAGGACCGTTAATGGGCCTGGAGGGTATTGTAGTCCGAAGCAACAATGCTGTACGCCTGGTCTTGCAGATAGACATACTCGGCCAGGCAGCAAGTGTTGAAATAGACGTCGATATGATAGAGGTACTTGATTAAATAACCTTATAATTTCATTGATTCTCTGCTTTTTCAACAAAAATGATTCTTATAAAGTGAAATTATAACTCGAACAATCGGAGTTGAAAATATGCAGGTTTGTGTGGTTGGGATTGGATATGTCGGATTAGTAACGGCCGCTTGTCTGGCAGAGGCCGGCAACAATGTTGTGTGTGTGGACAATGACAGTAAGAAAATTGCCCGTTTGAAAGATGGTGTAATACCCATTTATGAGGCGGGTTTGGCTGAAATAGTGAAACGCAACGAAAAGCTGTGCCGTCTTGAGTTTACCACAGATTTGAAATACGGTCTGGACAATTCACTTATCATCTTTCTTGCTGTCGGCACTCCATCAGCCCAGGATGGTTCAGCCGACATATCGGCAATCCTTTCGGTCGCAGCCGATATTGCCGAGAATATGAGCGACTACCGCATTATTGCAACAAAAAGCACCGTTCCGGTAGGCACACATCAAAAAGTAATAGATATTATTAAATCTAAAACCAATACCCCATTTGACTATGTCAGTAATCCTGAATTCTTAAAAGAAGGCGCCGCAGTTGAAGATTTTATGAGCCCGGACAGGATAATCATAGGGACGACCAATCCGGAAGTTCATAAAACAATGAAACAATTATACAGCCCTTTTATGCGAAAGAGCAGCCGGATACTGTTTATGGATCCCGTTTCCGCTGAAATGGCAAAGTACGCCGCCAATACAATGCTGGCAACGAGAATCTCATTTATGAATGAAATCTCGGTGTTATGCGAGAAACTCGGAGCAGATATCGAACATGTTCGACGAGGCCTTGGCAGCGATTCAAGAATTGGCTCGGCATTTCTATTTCCGGGTGTCGGCTTTGGTGGCAGTTGTTTTCCAAAAGATATTCGGGCGCTCATTCATACCGGCGATGCGAACGGCGTTGAAATGACGATAGCAAAGTCGGTCCAGCAGGTAAACCTAAAGCAGCAGGAGAGATTTGCAAAACGTATCACCGATTATTTCGCCGGCCGATACGACCAAACAACATTAGCCGTCTGGGGGCTGGCATTTAAGGCTAAAACCAATGACGTAAGAGAATCACCTGCAATCTACTGCATAAAGAAACTCCTTGACTGTAAAATTAAGATAAGAGCTTACGACCCTGAAGCAGCCTCAGCGGCGAAGACCGCCTTAGATGGCAAAATTGAAACATTGGAGAACGGATACGATGCACTCGAAAATGCAGATGCACTCGTTATCTTCACCGACTGGCAGGAATTCCGAAATCCCAACTTAGAGCTTATCGCATCAAAACTTAA
>DAOUVA010000338.1 GCA_030667885.1 Phycisphaerae bacterium | reverse complement strand
TTGCACACAACTTTCGCCAATGTGCCGCCGGATATCGAAGATTTCAATCAAGCATATCCCGACGACTATCCCGGTGGGGATTATCTACCTTACACAGGGGCAACAGAAATTAAAACGCTGGGATACACCGATGCCCCGGACTCTGTGTATCACCTAAGCTATACTTTTGACCATACTGCGAGCATCCTGGGTTTGGATTTTTCCGGTCAGGGGCTGCAGGAAATTAAAGATGAAAGCTGGGGTCTGGATAATGTGGAGGTGATGATTTTGTCGGCAGTTGACTTCAACGGCAACCAAACTATCCCCGAACATATCATTTCCTTGACTGTTGACGGAAGGTCTGAGATGGTATTTAACCGGATGGCAGACAGGTCTGAGGATCGCATAGCACTGCAAGTTAACCATATATCATGGAGTAAGCCTTCAAATCTCATTATTGATAATACCCCGATAGATTTGATTTGGGAGGGAAATACTTCTCAACAGATACCACTGGCCCTGGCAGGAGAATTTTGGGTAAGAAAATCACAAGGTCGAGACGGGGGCTATGCGATCCAGACTTATGAAGCATTCTTATTAGGCTGTGTTGACAACCCTAACGGTGCCGATAATTATGTTTTCGAGCTGTATTCCGGGCCATCAGAGGTATCTGCGGAATGGATGCGAGTCAACACAAACGGAGGGCTTCCAGTTGGTTGTTTCGACCTAACCGGTATGACCGGTTTTGTTAATGGGCTTCCTTACGGTTCAAAGATAGAATTCTCTGCAAAGATCGATGGTTCCGAAGAATTTATATTCTCTAACGGTAATCTTGTAATTAAACATCTTAACTGGAGCAAACCCGTTGATTTTTACATCGACGAACAGCCTGTATTTCTTACATGGACAGATAATTACTCTCAGCAGATTCCTTTAGCATTACCGGATAAATTTAGGGTTATTCAGACTGACGGAAGGAGAACTATATATCCGGTTGAAACGGCAGCCGGCCTTGTTCTTTCTGTGGCTGATGAGAATAATGGGGCTGATTTATATTCGTGGAAAATCGTTACAGGACTGTAAGCCACTTGCTTTAGGCGGAAGGTTTTCGGCGTGCTTTATTCTATCGCAATTTTCTTTTGATGGCATTGAGCTGGTCTTTGGAAATCTCCACCCCCAGTTCCTCGGCTATTTTAATATGTTTCCATGCCAAATCGTACTTCTTCAAATTATAAAATCCGAAAGCCAGCCCATAGTGAGCATCGCCCATTTCCGGATCAATCTCGACCGCAATTAAATATGCAGCTACTCCCTGCTCATAATTTTCATTATTGGAATAAGTCGCACCGAGATTATAATGAATCATAGCCTCATCGGGCTGTATCAGAACTGCCTTTTTAAACTGCTCGATAGCCATGCTGTATTTCTTCTGTCCGAAATAAGCATTTCCAAGATTTACAAGAGCAGCCAACATATCAGGCTGAACCGCAAGTGCCCTCTTATATCCCCAGATTTCCTCATCAACGATATCCAGTTTGTTATAACAAACTCCCAGACCGTAATATGCCTCGGCCAGCTTCGAATTAATCTTTATGGCTTTGTTGTATTCAGATATGGCTTGGTGATATTTACCCATCTGCTGGAAAACATTTCCTAACTGGCTGTAACATTCAGCGTCCTTCGGCTTCAAAGCAATCGCATGTCTCAATTGCAATATCGCCTGCTGAAATCTTTCCTGTTTGCAGTAAACTATCGCAAGATTTTTATATGCATCCGAAAAATCGGGATCCAGCCTGAGCGACTGGTGATACTCGTTAACCGCATAGTTCAGCCAGTCTTGTTGAACGTATGCATTTCCAATGTTATTATGCGTCTTGGCATCGTTCGGATTGATTCTCAGGGCCTCCCGGTATTGGTTTATCGCATCCGTTACCTGGCCCTTTGTCAGGTAGATATTTCCCAGGTTCGCCCGGGATTCGGACAACGTTGGATTTGTCTCAACCGCTCTTTCGAGCGCCAGCAATGCAGAGTCTATATTATCGACTGCGTTGTAGCTGTTCCCAAGATTATTAAAGAAACAACCCAACGTCTGAATCTTATTCAGATTTTTCATATAGATGCTGTTGCTGCCTCGCGGCACCTTGAACTTATTTATATAATGTTCATCAGGAGCACTGCCGCCTTTGCTTGTAGTTTCAATATTAAATCGCGTTTGGCCGTCGTCGTACCTGACAAAAAAGTGCCCCGGCACAACCACCCCGTAAAGGGGAAGTCCAAGCCGCTCGCCTAATGATAAATAAAGAATGGACAAACTCAGGCAATACCCGGTCTTTTTATCCAGAACAGTATGTAAAAACAAATCGTGAGGGTCACTTGCCTCCGAAATCGATTTGAATCCCAGCTCTGAGAACAAATACTCGTTTATCACAGGAATTGCTCGATAATCCGCCTTCAGCCTTCTGCGCCTGAGTCTATCGCGAATCTCCAGAGCCATATCATCAAGCGTTTCAAGGTATCTCCTGCCATATACCATGTCGCTCCAGTGCTCTGAAACAATCAAAGCAGCGGTGGCTAAATCTACCTCGTCTTCTCTTAGACGGAGGACTTGTTCAATCGACCTTGCGTATAGACCCGACTTTCTGTCATTAGCCAGAGGTTCACCACGGCGTGCAAAGACCATCGGCGAAAATATTAAAATACAAATTATTCCAGCATAAATCTTCTTCATCTGTTGTTTTCCTGGCTTTAGCCGATGTTTAATTTTGCGAGCCAACCCTGCTTCCAAACGTACCCCTAATGTTAAGTATTTACCTCAACACATCTTATCGTCATATAAAACAATGTTGTTTCATGTTTTCCGTAATTATTATACTGAAAAACTGGTTACTTTGTGCAAATATCTGTTGTATAATCCGTTTTATAGTAATTTTACCAAACGCTTTTTTTCATAAAGGAGAAATATTATGGATAACAAACACACTATCATCAGAAATAACTTACTTCATCATACATATATTATAAGACCCACCTCACTGCCAAAACTATTATGTACGATATTTTTGCTCCTTACCATCGCTTTAGGGGCATGTTGCCGCAAAACCACATCGACCCCAGCTCCGCCCAACGAACCCAATGTCTCTCAGGAACAGGCCACGGCCGAATCCGGCGTCTCTCAGGAACTGCCAAAGACCGAACCAAATGCCCCGGAAGAGATAATAACAGCGGAAATGAGTCTTTTCGATGGAAAATCACTCGGACAGTGGGCAATTACCGACTTCGGCGGCCAGGGCAAAGTTTATGTCAAAGACGGCGCAATTTATATGGAAATGGGCAACGATATGACCGGCATTAACTGGAAAGGCCCGTTGATTCGAATGAACTACGAAATAACGCTCGAAACTATGCGCATCAGCGGAAGTGACTTTTTCTGTGGACTTACATTTCCTGTTGCCGAAAATCCCTGCTCGCTAATTCTCGGCGGCTGGGGGGGCGGTCTCTGCGGCCTGTCTAATATCGATTACTATGATGCCGCCAATAATGAAACTACAAGTTTTACCTCGTTTGAGGACAACAAATGGTATCGCGTCCGCTTGCGAGTTACCCCTGACAGGATTGAAGCCTGGCTTGACGATGAAGAGATTGTAAACATCGAAACAACCGGCCGAAAAATCGATATCCGCGCCGAAGTGGACCTCTCTCAACCACTCGGTATTGCAACCTGGCAAACAGGCGGAGCTGCTCGAAACATCCGCATACGACCACTCGAAGACTGACCAGGCTAATCGCTTCCGGCTTACAAATGCACTTGCTTCTCGGGTTTCCACCCTGCAATGTGTCAAAATAAATAACAAAAAAAGTACAAAATCGTAACAAAAGGGTAATGCTTGGTTGTCATAATTGTTCCTGTTAAATTAACCGTTTTTTATTAATTTATTTGAAAGGAGCACAATTATGGACAGGTTTAAGAACATCACAATCATCTTTTTATTGGCAGTCCTGATATCTTCGGATTTGGCATTTTCAGTACAACCAAATACTTCTATCGTGGGTAACTGGATGAGTAAACCAGGCCAATTCAATATTGTATTTAGAGTCTCAAAAAATGAAGATGGATCATTCGATGCCTACACGGATTTTCCTGGCGAGGAAGCATGGGATATACCGGTAGATTTGATTTTACCCGGCAGTATGGATGTTAGATTTGATATATACAATATAAGGTGCGCTTACGAAGGGAAAATCTCTCTGAACGGGCGGTCCATCGATGGTAAATTTAAAGGGCCTGATGGCGGTGGTATGCCGCTCGTACTCGAAAAAGTTGACAATCCTCCTGTTCGAACTTCAAAACGTCCGCAAGAGCCTAAAAAACCGTATCCTTATAAAGAAGAACTCGTTTCTTTCGAAAATAGACTCGATAAAGTTACACTTGCAGGTACGTTAACCCTGCCTGAATCGCCTGGCCCATATCCGGCGGTGTTGCTCCTGTCAGGTTCCGGTGGCAGTGACCGTGACCAGCTAATTTGGGGGCATCGTTCATTTCTTGTATTGGCGGATTACCTGACCCGGCAGGGGATTGCCGTTCTTCGATATGATGACCGGGGTGTAGGGCGTTCAACGGGCAATTATGATACATCAACTTTTGAAGACTTTAAAAGAGATGCCCTTGCCGGTATTGGATATTTGAAAACCCGGCAGGAAATCGATGTTAAAAAGATTGGATTTATAGGTCATAGTGAAGGAGCGGTGATAGGTCCCCTCGCTGCTTCCGAATCATCGGATGTGGCTTTTACGGTTCTTATGGCCGCACCGGGCTTGAGCGATTTCGATGGACTGTTGAAGCAGTTTACAGATGGCTATCGGGCCAATGGGGCAAGTGAGAAAGCCATTGCTTTTAAGTCTTCTATCTTAAGAAAGATTTTCTACACTATCAGGCAGGAATATGATTTGAATGTTGCAAGATCAAAAATCAAAAATCTCCTTCAGAAGGCAAAGCCGGAATTAGCAAAACTCAGTGCGAACGAAAGGCGAAAGATAGAGCTTGAATCCATGGACACCTTCAACTTCGATTGGATGCTATCACCCGGTTTTAGTTCCGTTTTGCGTTACAATCCGGAAAAAACTTTAATGAAGGTTAAATGCCCTGTACTGGCCCTGCATGGTGATAGAGACATGCAGATACCAAAGGAGGACTTGAAAGGTGTTGAAGCGGCCCTTAAGGCCGGAGGCAATCTCCAATATACTATAAAAGAATTCTCAGGGATGAATCATCTGTTCCAAACTGCAAAGACCGGTTCGCCATCTGAGTACGCCAGTATTGAAGAAACTATATCGCCCATTGTATTAAATATGATATCCGATTGGATACTAAACCAGCCCTCCGAGTAATCTAAATTTATCACTATAAAGGCTGGTTTAATATTTGAATATCACGGCGAGGTGAATCTGATTCGACCGCTTGGTATCATAATCTGA
>DAOUVA010000153.1 GCA_030667885.1 Phycisphaerae bacterium | reverse complement strand
GAGGCGGCGGTTCAGGATAGCGCCCTCGTAGTCGGCTGAGACCCAGCTCATAAGAAAAGGCCAGAAAAGCGACATCGCCGCACCAGAAAGTGTACCTGTGGCAATCATTGTCCAGATAAGGGCGGGCCTGCCGAACTGGTCTCGGGCTATTGCGTAATAGACCACAATAACCATCACAAGAGTTGCCAGGAACATGGCCGCGGCGGCGGCACGGGTCGCATGGCGTGGGGCAAGATGGCCCAACATCACGGCGGCCAACAACAGGCACAACATATAGCCAAACATGTTGAAGGCCCAGATGTATCCGACGTGCTCTTCGGTTCCGCCGATGTCGCGTATGATAAAAGGCATGGCCGTCCACAAAACGCTTAGACTTGTAGCCATCGCAAACGCCGACCCGTACAAGGGCCAAACATTCACAAGGGCTTCACGAACACGCTTTGAATATATTTTTATCATTACAGAACACAGAAAAGGACAGCATTGTACCCCAACTGATATATACTATACCAGCTTTAAAAAGTTTCTAAACTTCCTTATAAGGGTGCGATATAACCAAGATTGTTTTACGGTCGATGATTATAATCCATCTGCTGGTAATCGACAACATACCAGGGCTGATAAATACATTCAGGAAAATCTGAGGAAGTATTTAGATAAGCAAGACGGCCTTGATTATGACTTATCAGGCCTACCTAACACCCGAGACCTGTGTAAGGATATAAGCCCGACGGTCGCGAACGAACTGTTTGATTCCGTTGCGTCGGCCGGCGTCGAAACCCTCAGTAATAAGGACGTCGGCGGCATCGTCCAGAAACTTATCGAAGGCCGTCGGAGCATTGCTCGTTCCGTATGACGTTTGCCACGGGCCGTTCGCAAGGTCTGCAAAAGCCTTTTCGTACATCTGCCGGTACTTGGGGTATCTTAGAAATTGGTTGACCTCCGGGAATTGTCCGGAATTCACCGAGAATAAATTTGTATTAGGCCCATGGCCCGATCCGAGTGTGAAGTCTATGTCCCAGGGAAGGAGATACCACTTGCCCTCCGGAAGGGCATAATAGAAGTAGTTATTCTTACCGCGGTTGTATCCATAACTGTCCCAGTCGCCTACAGCATGTCGAATCGCCAGCACCTTAGCAAAATGCTCGGGATGGATGACCGACTCAATTGCCTGTTCGTATCTCGCATTGCTCGAAGGCGTGTTCATTGCGACTGCAAAATCGAACAGATGCTCCCAGTTGTCGTGTTCTCGATGCGAGCGTTTTTCAAATCCCCAGCGATAGGTCTCATTAAGCAGCGGGTGTTTGTTGTCATACTTTAATCCTTCGTCAAGATTAGAATGGGCCGTGCCGTTGGCCGAATATTCGAAGTAGTCATCGATTTTATGAATGTAGCCGTCGGTATCGTTCGGAAACCACCGGCGAATATAGTCGCCGTCGATTTTCCGGACGTCCTCATAGTTGGTATGGCTTCTGCCGTTGATGATAACTCGCACGTACTCCTGCGAAGAGAACTGCAGACCCATTTGCGAATAGAACCAGTATGATGCGCGTTCCTGGAGCGGGCCGCGGCTGCTTCCCTCGGTATTGTCGAGATTAATTTCCTGGCGTTCTCCGAAACTCTGGTCCGGATTGAAATCGATTCGATAGGCATAGCGGTCGCGGGGGTCCCGGCCTGAGCCGCTTCTGAGAAACGGGCTGCCGCGGAAACGTATTCCGACATTATAAAAAACCTCGGAGTCGTTGTAAACGAAAGTGCAATCCATCAGCTCGTTCGAGAGATTGGGACGAGACCTAAACGTGTTGATAACCTCATCGGAGAGCCAGATGCGGTAGGTCGCAAACTGGGTGTTCACAAGCGTATCGCCGACACGAACAAGACAGGTCCTTTCCGGCACATCCGCCGAGTCTTCAAGTCGTGTGGGGAACCGCGTTAATACCGAGCCGTCCGAGGCCTCGATATAGAACGCCCGCATAGTTCCGCTGGATGCACCCGGGATCGCGGCCGTGAAGATGCCGTCCCCTTCAATAAGATCGTCACCCGAGGCATTATCAACCATGGGCTTGCTGGTGAATCTTCCCTGCCCCTCGGTTCCATAGTAGAGCATGACCGAGTCCACGCCGTCGTTGTCGGCAACGCGGGCGGTTACAATAATGGATTCACCGGCAACGGGCAGGACGGGCGCATGCCGCACCTCCATAATATCAGGTCCACGGTTTGGCACAAACGCCGTATTTTGCAGACCGGGAGTGCCGAGGTTCAAAGGCATGTTCAGTTCAAACGCGTGTGCCGGTCGCGGCGGCTGGACGGGGGCTTGTTCCCGGCTCGTACGCAGGAGCAGAAACCTGCTGCCCCGCAGCCAACGGGCCCGGCCACTGAACGTGACAGTGCCGGCTTTTATACTGGAAATAGACTGGTTAATTCGATTGGCACCGGGGTCACCATGGCCAGTTGAAATCATATGTAACGACCGGGAACCGGAATAACTATCATCCATAGTTACGAACGACTGAACATGATTGCCGAGCATTCGCCACTGAGATGTACCACTCTCGAAACCGTTGTTTTTAAGGATGCTTCCTCTGCTGGAGTCAATATTCAGATCGAGGTCATCGATGAGAACCTCGCCCCGGTTAAGCAACAGAAGCCCAAAGACGTTGACCTGATCATGAGTGTACCTGGAATCATCACCATCGATAGTAAATGAAAATTGCTCCCACACAGTCTTGCCGCTCTCATCGCTGTCGGCCCAGGCATCCGGCGTATTGTTATTGCTGTACGGATCGCGCAGCTCAAGGCTGGCCCCCTGGCCGTCAGACCACATCGGCCATCGACCGCCGTCGAAATAGGTAACCTCGTCGGCCGTGACCATATATGCCTCACCGGTATCCGGATTCACCTCTCCAAGCGGATACGACAACCGGACAGTCTCACTGTGATCATTTAGATTCCCCGAGTACGGCCCGAGAAGATTTACTCCGATAATGAGATTATCATACACGCTTTCGAGGAGGTTTGGGTCCTTGGCCACGACAAGATACGAGCCCGGCGGTATCTCGACGCCATTCTCGAAATCGTAGCTAATGCCGTCGGTGAATGCCCAGCCGTCCAGCGGGACAGTACTCGGACCCCGATTATAAAGCTCGATATACTCGTAGCGCTCGTCTCGGGTTGCGTGGTGATACATTATCTCGTTAATAACGATGTCATTAATAAATGGTCTTGCGTTAGACCCTTGAAAAGTAGCTGAACTCAGATATCCGAAGAAATCGGAGCCGTCCGGGAACCGCCCGAAAGTTACCTCCGGCTTTAAGGGGTCGTAGCGCACTGCGTCCAAAACGCGGAACGGTTCCGGCGCCGGACCACTCGTGGCCGCTGTGACATAAATCGTCTCACCGGCAAAGTCCAGCCCAAAGGCAAATCCATCAGCTCCCATACCTTCCGTGACAGTCCAAAATTGCCCCGGCTGCAGCACGGCCCCATTCGGTATTTTGTATTGGAGCAGGTTGAGCCGGTCGTCGCTTAAATAGACGTTGCTGAGATCTACCGCGACAGGACCCGGATTGTATAGTTCTATCCAGTCCGCTCCCGGGGGCAAATCACTGTTGGCCAGCAGCTCGTTTATCACAACATGCGCGCTGGGATCGTCGCCGCCGGCGGACTCATCCACAATCGCCTGGAGCACCGGGCATCCAAGACAATCCGAACTGCCTGAAATAGTCGCATTGTGCGCCTGGATTGCAAGGACATTTACGCCGGGAACAAGCAGGTTTATCCTGTCGGTCAGAGTCACATTGGCAATAGGAGGCTCTGTAGCAGGCCCGCCGCTCTGGTCGAAGGGCGGAGGATTCCCGGAGATTTGCCCGGAGTCCGCTACCCGCGTACCATTAAGATACAGCACAAAACCGTCGTCATAGTGGACCTCAGCCCATAATTGCGAGAAGGAATCGATTTGTTTTGCCGTCAGGGTAAACCGCAAGCGTGCATATACGGACATATAGTTTCCGCTCATATCGTTCAGCTCGGTTCGGATGAACTGAAGCTCATTGGAATTGTTGCTGTAACCGTACCCGTTTGGCCCATCAAGCCACGCAGTCGTCTGCGGGTCGTCGTCGAACATAAGGCCAGTCCAGGCCGTGGTGATTTCTCCCCCTCGCTCCGGCGATGGTTCCTCGGTTCCCTTGAAATACCGCCCGGGATGCCCTACATCAACGAGCGTTGCCAGCGTGGGATCAACAGACCCAACCTGTACCGTATCCGGTCCGCCCGGCGTGCCGCCAATATATGTGCTGGCAGACCAGGTTGAAGCCTCATCCGGGTCCCCCCCCTGCCTGGCGAGAATCAGCGAGTGCCCTGTCCCGTTGGCTGAGGCCGGCCAGGGCATTCCATCGTCGTATTGTAATGAAATGACAATCTCTCCGTTGGGGCTGGACAACTCGACCCGCTCGCCATCATTGCTTAGCCGACCCGTAAAAGGGCCCTGCACGCCGCTTATACCGTACGCCGCCGCCAGGGCCGCCGGATTTTGTGCCGCTACCAGAAACTCCTTAGGCCCTATAATAGTCTCAGTTTCAAACACGTAACTAATCCCGTTCGTGAACGCATACCCTGTTATGTCCTCAAAAACGGCTTTATTATTATACAGCTCAATGAACTCGAGCTGCTCTCCATCGGCGGCCGGATTGTACATAACTTCGCTCACCAAAAGACCCATACCGGGCCGCGCAGCGCACAAGGTAACTACGCAAATCATCGCCAACAGATTCCAACGATACCACCTGTGGTCTTTCATGTGTGTCCGGCCCTTTCTCCAAAGATAGTGGTTGTGTTCCCATCCCATCCAAATCAATAGTACGATACCGCTGATAATAACCTATTATAGCAATAATCCCTATTATATCAAGCGTAATTTACCTCAAACGCAGGGATTTATGCTGATTGAGCTGCTTTTTTCTTGACTTTTCTATACAATCGTGTATAATTATGTTAACTGGGGTGGTTAGTACAGTTTTGTATGTACAGAGCTTTCCTGACAGCGGAGTTTAACCAGTGTAAAACAAAAACTGACGGAGTTTTTATATAAGGGGAGAACGATGAAAAGACGTAAGAATCCAACTATACTAAAGGTATTAACCCTGATAATAGGGCTTTTCTTAGCCATCACAGTAACAGGGTGCATTGATCCGGTGGCCTCCGATTCTCAAGAAGAACACTTTAGGCTCGGGCAAATAGCTAAGCAGCAGCTTCAGTACGGCCTGTCTTCTTATACACTGACTTCACAACAGGGACAAACGTACCATCCGACACCATAGACGTATTTGAATGACAAATAAAAAATACGCCCTAATAAGGGCTCGTCATTAGTTAACATTCAAGGAAAACTCGCCGCCATTAATCTGCGGTGAGTTTTCTATATCCATATATTTCACTAAACCCTATGTAAATTATCCAAAGGGATTTATAATCCAACTCGTCCGGCCCATTTGTCCCATTCGGCGCTCATCGTTCGCACACGATCGGGATGATTTGCTGCAAGGTCGTTTGTTTCGGTTCTATCCTCAGCCAGATTGTAAAGCCGCCAGGGCTCCTTCTTCAAAGCGACCAGTTTCCAGTTGTCCATACGAACAGCCCGTCCGCCCATATGTTCGAAGAAAACCTTCTCGTGCTCTTTGCGTTTACCACCAGCTAAAATTGACGCTAAACTTTTCCCGTCCAGAGTCGTCAGTTTATGACCCTTATATTGTGCCGGATAGCTCGCAGAAGCCAGTTCCAGACATGTCGGCATAATGTCCATAACGTGGCCTGGCTGCTGTGTGATTGAGCCGGATTTGGCTTTCAGCCCTTTAGGCCAGTGAATTATCAAAGGCGTATGACAGCCGCCCTCGTAAGATTCCTTTTTCCAGTAGCGAAACGGCGTATTCGACGCACTGGCCCAGGCCGGGCCGATGCCGGTATAAGTAGTTTCCGAACCAGGTTCGAAAATGCCCTTGTACCGGATTTTACGGCCATCCCGTGTCTGTGAGCTGCGGTCGTATCCCGGCTGCTGCATCACTTCCGGCGAGGCACCGTTGTCCGAGAGGAAAAAGATAACCGTATTATCCATCTGCCCGGTTGCTTTAAGAGTACTGACTATATCTCCGATGCCCTGGTCAATGCGGTCTATCATCGCCGCATGTACCGCCATCTTCGCCGCCTGGAATTCTTTTTCCCCTTCAGAAAGCTGCTGCCATTTCCTTCCCTTATCCTGTATTGGTGGCAAAGGTGTATTTTCTTTGTCGAATAATCCCGTCTTCAACATCCGCTGATAACGCTCACGACGCAGTTTCTCCCAGCCACCTTTATAGGTATCCTTATATTTGGCGATATCCCCCGGTCGTGCATGTAAAGGCCAATGCGGCGCGCAGTGCGCGACATATAAAAAGAATGGCTTATCGGTTCGGCTGAACTGTTCGATATATTCCACCGATTTTGCCGTAACCGCGTCAGTGAAATAATAATCATCAGGCACAGTCTTTACCGCCTCTGTACCATCGACAAGCGAAAACGGATCGAAGTAATCGATTACCCCCCAAATCACGCCATAGTGCCTGTCGAATCCGCGATTGGCCGGGTAGGTTTCAAGCGGTGCGAAAGACTGACCCGGATCATATTGATGGTCCAGCCATTTTTGATGGAGTTTCCTGTCCGCCATGGGAGCGGTTCTTGACAGATGCCACTTGCCTGCCATCGCGGTTTGGTATCCCGCCTGTCTGAGAGCTTCGGCGATGGTAATTCCGTTTCGCCTAAGGTCCCGGCCGTTTTGTACCAGGCCAACCTTATGCGGATACTGACCCGTCATAAGAGATGCCCGCGTGGGACAGCAGCGTGCACAATTATAGAACTGCGTAAAGCGTAAACCATTTGCAGCCAGACTGTCCAGGTTCGGCGTGCGAATCTCCCCGCCAAAACAGCCCACATCCGAAAAACCCATATCGTCGGCCATAATGATTATGATGTTCGGCCTCGACGACTTATTGGTTCCAGATGAAAATACAGACTTGCAGCCGGGCGACAGAGAAAAAACCACAGGTATTGAACCGAGGAAAGTGTTCCTAAGAAATTGTCTTCGTGTTATTTTCATTTTGCCCGTACCTTATTTAATCATAATCACTTCAATCCAACAGCAAACACAAAGAAGATTATACAGCATTTGAAAAAAATTGGCGAACCGTTTAGAATACATCTTTATGGTTCGACAGCTAATTGAATTGTCGCGGCAAGTATTTGCACAAGGAGAAAGGTATGTATAGAGTCAATTCGACAAGACGTGATTTCCTCAAAATCTTAGGGCTGGGCGCTGCGGCCACAGTTTTGCCCGGATGCCTTAATACTACAAACGCAAACCGAGCCGCCAAAAAACCGAACATTGTCTTTATCCTGGCCGACGATTTAGGGTTTAAAGATGTCGGCTTTCAGGGCGGCCATATAAAGACGCCCAATATAGACAAGCTGGCTCGTGAGGGGACAAGGCTTGACCAGTTCTATGTTCAGCCTGTATGCTCGCCGACCCGCTCGTCTCTTATGACAGGTCGATACCCTATTCGCTGCGGCTTGCAGATAGGAGTCGTCCGGCCTTGGGCTCAGCACGGGCTGCCTTTGCAGGAACGCACCTTGGCGGAGGCGCTTAAGGAAGTAGGCTACACAACCGCTATCTGCGGCAAGTGGCATCTCGGCCACCTTAGCTCGCAGTACCTGCCAACTTCCCGCGGTTTCGACCATCAGTATGGCCACTATAACGGCGCGCTTGATTATTTCACCCACATTCGTGACAAGGGGCTGGACTGGCACCGAAATGACCGGCCGTTACAAGAAGAAGGTTACGCAACCGACCTGATTGCCGATGAGTCGGTTCGTATAATCGAAGAGCATAATGTTTCCAGCCCGCTGTTTCTATATATACCTTTCAACGCCGTGCACTCGCCGTTTCAGGCACCGCAATCTTACATCGACATGTACAAACACATAACGAACAAAAAACGACGCATATACGCCGCTATGGTGACATGTATGGATGATGCGATCGGCAGAATAGTCCAGGCTTTGCAAGAGAAAGGCATGCGGCGAAATACCCTGATTATATTCTGCTCGGACAATGGTGGTGTGAACAGTGCCGGTAGTAACGGCCCTCTAAGAGGACAAAAGGGACAGTTGTATGAAGGAGGAATACGCGTGCCGGCCGTTGCAAACTGGCCGGGCGTTATCAAGGCCGGGGCCGTCGTGAAAGAGCCGCTTCATATTGTCGATATGTATCCGACACTGCTAAAGCTTGCCGGCGCCAGGCTCGAACAACCACTGCCTATTGACGGCAAAGATGCCTGGCCGACAATTACAGAAGGCAAACCCTCACCTCACGAAGAGATACTTCATAACGTCACCGCCGCCGCCGGAGCAATTCGCCGGGGCGACTGGAAGCTTGTTTACAATGGCAATATCGGTGCAAATAACACCGGCCCAATCGACAAAAAAGTCTTTGAGCTTTTCAACATCGCAGAAGACCCGTATGAGAAGAACAACCTGGCCGACAAGTACCCTCAGAAATTCCAGGAACTAAAACGCAGACTTGAGCATTACGCCAAAGAGGCCATTAAGCCCAATATCCCACCGAACAAAATGCCAAAAAACTTCAAGGTGCCAAAGGTCTGGGGACATCCGGAATAATAACGCCTAATATACGGCTTTTACTGAAGGAAAGGTTATGATAAGGAAAATAAGTAAAAGGGT
>DAOUVA010000368.1 GCA_030667885.1 Phycisphaerae bacterium | reverse complement strand
GTAAGGCTATAATTTCATTGACCTGTCCGGCCGCAGCCTTATCGCCGCGTTCCAGTGCTTTTGTAATTTCAGGCAGGCGGTTTTCATAGTTATCAATGGCTCTTAAATATTTCTCGCCGTTTGTGTACTTCTCGGGGAAGTTCTTCATCAGGTCCTTTACGGCCAATTTCATAGCGGTGAAGTTGACAAGTTCGAGGTCCGACCTGGCTTTGGTAAATTGGTCAATCGGCTGGGTATTGATTTTGGATTCGGATTGTTCAGCGGCGATTAGCCCGTTAGAGGTTAACGGCAACAGGAAATACGCAGTAAGACAGAAAAATGTTACCAAAGCAGTTTTTCTCACTAACATCTTTGCTTCTACCTCCAATAAAAACTAAGTGATTTCCCATGTATTAGCTTATTTCAGCCGGGACAATAATCGAAAAAAAGTATAACAGAATCAGTGACGAATTTCCAGATATATCTGTCAAAGTCGACAGGGATTAGGAGGTACTGGCCAAATATAAGTAATCCTTAGATTTTTCTTGGCGCATTTGCAGGCGTCGGCTATATCTAAATTTGATATACATTGAACGGAACCTTGAAATTATGCTTCAGTATCATTCTTGCCTGAGGATAAAACAAATGAAACAGAATCGAAGGTTTAACCTATCATCTTTTATAATTATGCTTTTGGCCGTTAACGTGTTTTGTTTATTTCCAATTCTTTCAGCGGGCGCCGAGGGTTCAACCGTATTACTAATTATGGATAGTAACATGGGCCCTGCGGGCCGACATGGCGTGAACAAAGTGAGAATGGCTCTACAGGCAAAAGACATACCGGTTGAACAGACAACATCTCTCGAAAAAACGAACGGCAATCTTTTGCTTGTAGCGGGCCTTTCCGTTGGAACCGGGCCAGCGGCCAAGCTGCACGACAGTCTTGATATTCCCAGGCCGAAAGGAGCCGAGTCACTGCTCATTCGAGAAACAAAATGGTCAGGCAAAACAACACTGCTCGTCAGCGGGGCCGATGACAGGGGGCTGATGTACGCACTTCTGGATGTTGCTGACCGGGTTGGCTGGAGCAGCAATTCGTCGAGGCCGTTTAGTGAAGTGCGTAACGTTCAGGAAAGCCCGGCGGTTTCCGAGCGAGCCCTTTCGATTTACACCATGCACCAGGCCAACTTTGAGAGCTATTTTTATGACGAGGACTACTGGGAAAGATACCTCGATATGCTGGCGGAAAATCGTTTCAATACGTTTGCTCTGCTTCTTGGCTATGAGAACTGGGGATATTTTACTCCCCCTTACCCGTACTTTTTCGATGTGGAAGAATTTTCAGATATTAAAGTTGTGGGAATCACTGCGCAGAAACAGCAGCGTAATCTCGCGGCGCTGAACAGGCTCATCGATATGACACACGAGCGCGGTATGAATTTTACCTTAGGCATCTGGGACCATATCTACAGGGGCGGCGTCCAGGGTCCGGGGGACCGTGTGGGCAAACCGACCGAGGGCATAGTATGGGGTCTGACGGCAGAGGATTTAACCGCTTACACGAGAGTCGCATTGACGAAGCTTCTAAAATTAGTGCCCGAGCTTGATGCAATTCAGTTTCGTATGCATGGCGAGTCGGGGCTCAAGAGAACCGAGATGGGCGGTTTCTGGGAGAACATTTATCAGGTGATGAATGAGCATGGGCCGAATGTAAGGTTTGATGCACGGGCGAAGAACTTCCCCGATACGCTTATCGACAAGGCTGTTGAAATGGGTGTTAATATGAGGATATGCACTAAGTACTGGATGGAACAGATGAGCCTTCCGTTTCATCCGACGCACATTCACCCGGGTAATCAACAGGACCGGCGCCACGGCTATGCCGATTTGCTGCGCTACCCGCAACGGTATAAGATGCACTGGCGGCTGTGGAACAGCGGTACCAGCCGCATACTGCTTTGGGGTGATCCGGAATATGTCCGTCGTTTTGCCGAGAGCACTCACCTTTATGACGGTGAGGGCTTTGAGGTGAGCCAGCCGATGGCAACGAAAATGCAGGACCATCCGCATGATATGAAGCCGTTCGAGCTGCTTGAGCCACAATACCAGTATTATGACTGGGAGTTTGAGCGGTATTGGTATTTCTTCCAGGTGTTCGGCAGGGTTGGTTATAATCCTGATACGCCGCCCGAGGTTTGGCAAAGGGAATTTCAGCGGCGATTCGGCAAACGAGCAGCACCTTTTGTCGAGCAAGCCATCCACGCAGCAAGTAAGATTTTGCCGCGTATTGTTGCGTATAATTATCCTTATAATATGTTTCCTACAACGAGGGGGTGGGCAGAGAAACAACGGATGAAAGATTTGCCGGAATATTCCCAAGCCCTGCCGAGTGACACACAGCAGTTTTTAAGTATTGAAGACGCAGCGAAGTATCAACTGGAAGGGAAAGATTCCGCCAGGATTTGGCCGCAGCAGTCCAGCCGGTGGTTCGCTACTGTGTCTAAAGATGTTCTGAATCTTGTCGAACAAGCCCAAAAGAGAGTTGGAAACAATCAAAGCAGGGAATTCAATTCCACTATGGCAGATATGAAAATACTTGCCAACCTTGCTATGTACCACTCGCACAGAGCCAATGCCGGTGTTAGTTACGCGTTATTCAAGCACAGTCAGGACTTGAATGCCCTCAATGATGCCATAGTTCACGAAAGCAAGGCGATCGAGGCTTGGGAACGGCTGGTAGATGCGGCGGGGGATATATACCATAGTGACCTTATCATGGGCAGGGAAAGCGCCGGCTTGTCCGGGCACTGGTCGGACGAGCTGGTAAAGCTAAAAGAGGGGCTGGAAAAACTAAAGCAGCAAAGGAGCAGTTTCCAGCCGGCTACTGCTGACGCAAAACTGGTGATAGCCCATGTGCCAGTTCGTAAGACACAACCCGGAAAAAAGCTGATCGTTCGTGCGACAATAAACTCTGAGAAATCGGGGGTGAAAGTTAAAATTGGCTATCGTAGCGGCAGGCGAGATTATGTGTGGAAGGATATGAAGCAGGCTGGGCCGTTTGTTTATCATGCCCAGATAAATGGTAGAGATGTGAAGCCGGGTCTGAATTACTTAATCGAAGCTGGTGACGAAGGCAGCGGACGAGCGAGGACCGAACCGATTAGGGTGATGGTTACGAAAGACGATGAGCCGCCGCGAGTCAGGCATAAACGCCTGAGCAGTGCCGTTGCTGGCAAGCCGATAACAGTCACAGCGGATGTGCGTGATGCCGGCGGAGTTAAATGGGTACGCCTGCTTTATAGAAGTGTAACTCAATATCAGGACTACAAGACGCTACAGATGGTTAAGACGGATGAAAAAGACGAGTATAAAGCTGTCGTTCCCGGTGAGGATGTTGAGGCTAAATGGGATTTTATGTACCTGATTGAGGTTATGGATGAAAACGGTAATGGTAATATTTATCCCGATCTGGAGCATGAAACGCCATACGTTGTGGTGAAACTGAAACGGTGACGTAGCACGGGAACAAAAGAAGAACCGGCACAACCGCCCTCTACTGCTCGGCTTCAGATTTTCCACTCAAGATTTTTATATCTTTGCGCCGATTTTCAGGAGTGACGCGTAGTTTTTCAATTCGTCCTTTTCGGACAGTTCCCTGAACGACAGTCTTGAAGGGAGCGTGAAGCTTGAAGTCAACATCCCAATCGACGGGCCAGGCGGGCAGCAGGTATATTTTTCTGCCATCTGTCTGCATAAGCATTTTCTGCAAAGCCGTCATCGTTATGCAGCCGTGGTCCTGGTCGGGAATCCAGTCGTAATTGGGGCCCCAGAATGCGGGGAAACGGCTACCCTGATGTTTAGTTGAGAAATTCTGAGTTACGAATTTCGAGGCATCCTCTGTTAAGCCAAGATACGCGGCCTGGACCGGCGTCTGATACCAGCCTCCGGTGCCTTTGTGTATCCGTTGTCTATAAGTCTCAATTCCAGTTTCCAGATTTGGTTTGCCAATTCCAAAAAGCCGGTATGGAAAAATGGCGTACAATTCCGGATTTTCCTGATTTCGTTTTTCGCTGAATTTCTCAGCAGGGAGTAAAATTTGTTTGCCCTCGTTTTCCTTGATCGGAACAGCAGGCAGGTCGGCGAGAGTCTTCTTCCATGACTTTCGCTGCGAGTTGGTTATCAGCTCATCGGGCAGCTCCAGTAGCGCATTGAGTACAAACCTGAGTCCGGCAACTTCCGGCAGGGGATTAACACACTGCCACCATGTCTCCAGCGACTGGGAAGGCTCGAAGCGAATCTTACCCTGCTCATCGCGAGGCCAGTGTGTGTCGAAAAAAGTAATGGTCTCATCGGCCAGCGGCAAAAGTATATCGCTCAGAAATTTTCTATCCTGTGTAATAGCGTAATAATCAAGCATCATGGCTGTTAGTTCGATCCCGCCCTGCCATTCGCGGCGTATGTATTGGTTAACGGTTTCGGGCCCTTTATGACCCCAGCCAAAATCGCAATTGCCGTTCGTCCCCCAGAAGTGCATCGTTTCCGGAAAGAAAGCACCATCATGCTTATAATAAATCTTTGTCTTATCACGGCAGAAACCAAGCGCCTTTATGTACATCTTAAACAAGGGCTGCATGAGATCGAAATCCCCCGCCGCCAGCATTGACCAATAAGGCAGCCGGGTATTCTGCCACCAGTACATTCCACCCCAACGTCGATAATCACCGTCAAGATGCTCCTTGCCCACCTGGGCATCGACTGTGAAAATCGAACCGTTAAACTTGATGGGATATGCACCGCGGCCGCCGCAAGCATTTATCCAGCGCTGGAGGTTATAGCCGCGAGTAACCACTTCGGCATCTTTTTGGCCGTCTATAAAAATCCAGCTCCGCTTCCAAAACCTTTCCCACCACTTCCTGTGTTCCGCATGCGCAGTCTTCAGGTTTACTGCATCAATCGCCGCAATTTGTTTTTCCAGCAAACTCAACCATGTATCGATGGTTTTCGTCTGCGCTGTCAGAGGGTAAATCGAAATCACGAACTGATT
>DAOUVA010000459.1 GCA_030667885.1 Phycisphaerae bacterium | reverse complement strand
GAAGAAGACTACGACAACGAGATTTTCAATAACGAAATGGGCGATTTGAAACAATGGCTGGAGCAAAAGGGTATCTGGGTTGATTAGACACGCTCCGGACAATTTCAACAAACCTGAAAATTTTTCTGGACAAGCCCGAACGAAGTGGTTAAAATCTCCGTTTTGGATAATTTGTCAATTAAAGGTTAATTTTAGCATAGAGGTATCTAATTATGGCACATAAAAAGGGACAGGGCTCTTCGAGGAACGGTAGAGACAGTAATCCGCAGTACAGGGGTGTAAAGCTGTACGGGGGTCAGAAAGCTTCCGCCGGCTCAATTATCGTCCGGCAGTGCGGAACAAAGTTCTTCGCCGGCTCTAATGTCGGTATGGGCAGAGACTTCACGTTATTTGCCACTGCGGAAGGAAAGGTGCAGTTCCAGGGCCGAAAAGTGCACGTTGTCTGAGAAAAAAAGTTAATATAACCGTTTAAAAGGATGGTATAATTGCCATCCTTTTTTTATATCAAGATACGAGCGGCGGCTAATCAGCTATGTTTATCGATGAAGCACAAATCCAGATTATAGCAGGAAATGGCGGCCCCGGGTGTCTGAGCTTTCGGCGTGAAAAATTCATCCCAAAAGGCGGACCCGACGGCGGCGATGGCGGTAGAGGGGGCAATGTCTATTTCCAGGTCGTGGATAACCTCGATACCTTATTAGACTTTGCCGGTAGACATCGTTGGCGGGCACAGAACGGCCAGCCGGGCTCAGGAAGAAACAAGCACGGAGCGGACGGACAGGACCTCATTATCAAAGTTCCGCCGGGTACACTCATTTACGATACCGACCTCGATTTGCTTCTCAAAGACATGAACGAGGTCGGGCTCAATGTATGTTTCTGTCGTGGCGGAAAAGGCGGAAGAGGTAATAAGTCCTTTGCGTCATCAACAAATCAGACCCCCAGAGAGACCGAACGCGGCAAGGAGGGCCAGGAGAGAAATATTCGGCTCCAACTAAAGCTCATCGCCGACGTCGGCTTAGTTGGTATTCCGAACGCCGGTAAGAGTACGCTCATCTCCCGCTGCTCAGCGGCAAGACCGAAGATTGCGGACTATCCCTTTACTACCCTCGAGCCGGTACTGGGCATCGTCGAATTATCCGGCTATCGCCGCTTTGTTATGGCAGACATCCCCGGCCTTATCGAAGGTGCTCATAGCGGAGCAGGCCTGGGCTACAAATTCCTCAAACACATAGAAAGAACTGCAATACTGGCCCACATTCTCGACATAATGCCAGCCGATGGCTCCGACCCCGTGGAAAATTACAATGCAATACGCCGCGAGTTAGAGCAGTACAGCAAGGCCCTGGCTCAAAAGCAGGAAGTTATCGTAGCCAATAAAACCGACCTCGACCCCGATGGCAAAATAATAGAAGACCTCAGAAAAAAGCTGAAAAAAGAAATTCACCCAATCTCAGCAGTCACCGGTTCCGGAACGAAAGAGCTAAGCGAACTGCTATGGCAAAAGGTCAAACAACTAAAAAGTTTATCCTGAGCGAAGTCGAAGGGCCAATCTTAACAACAAGCGCAAAAAAAAGGCCGAGCTAAAACTAAACCCGGCCTTGTGGAAATCACCAATGTGGAATCACTTCCGCCTCGGTGGCCACGGGACTTCAGGCAAATCCTCCGGCTTCACATCCCGTATGCTCAGATCGCCGTAGATCGTCCGGCACGTCTTCGAATTGGGAGTCCTGTACCAGAAGACGGGCTTGCTCGCGTCGCCGAGCGTGACGTCTTCCCCCATATACTGCCATTCACTACCCTCGGGCAATCGCCTCACATACTCGGCCGCAATCGTACCGCTGAAAGCGTCCTCTACGCGAGCAACTGCCAGTGACTCCTTCACGTGCTTGTCCATGGCCTCTTTACCAGGCCGTCCTCCCATGAACCGTGTCCGGAACACGCCGCCGCGAGATCTGGCGGAGATCGCCAGCCCTTCGACAAGATGCTTCTCCGTCAGTTCGAAAGGGACAGTGGTCTCATCCGTGCTCATATTCACAGTTACGTAATCGTCCGGGACAGTCATGTCAAACAGTTGATCGTCCAGCTCCACACCGAAGGTGATATTGGTCAAAGTAATCCATCCGGATCCGTCATTGGCTTTCCGCTCTATCTGGATCGGAAGCGCGGTGTCCGGATCGGCCCAAACGGTGATCACTCCATCGTCTTTAGTTATCCTGAAACCGACCGCCTTTCGGCCGTCTATCTCCGCCTCGCCAAGGTTTTCTTCAGTTGCGTCTCGAAAATCCTTCTTCAGTCCATCGTAGGTTAACAATGTTTCATTGGCGTGGTAATCGTCAGCGGTGTATGCGCACTTCTTCAAAGGATAGAGCATTATTAAACGGTTCTGCCGACTCAAGTCCATGATGTGGATCATCGTCTCTTCATTAGACTGGCCATCTGCGCAACGGTGGCCGATGGTTCCATCGTAACGCCGAATCGGGCCTTTAATCCTGGTCACGCCTTTTCCCCAGTCATGCCCATCGTTTTCGTTATGCCCTTCCGATTCGAACGTGAATGTGACGGTCTGCGCCGCTTCAACGTTCCTGAGAACATCCGCCCAGGCTACACTCGCCCCGTCAGGTGAGCCGCCGATATAATTAATACCAAGCATTACAGCGATGATTATCACCGCCGCAGCGGCTAATTTTGTTATTCTGTTTTTCATAATAGTACCTCCGGTAAATGCCAATAGATGGCTGATTCGTCCCGCCCATTTGTGCTGCTTGAAACGGTCGGGCAATGAAGCCATCAGCTTTTGGCGAAGATGGTTGTGATTTTGGTTAAACGATTCATATACTTTATTCAAATCTTTATCCAATGGAGTTTTCATCAGATATTCTCCTGCTCTTCGAGCATTAACTTTTCCAGGCGTTTGCGTGCCCTTTCGAGGACACGATAAAATCCTGACCTTGACAGTCCCATTATCCTGCGAACATTATCTGCCGAGTTGCCCTGTAGATAAAACGTATGCAAAGCTAATCGTTCTTTCTCCGGAAGCGTTGTAATCATCTTTCGAAGCAACTTTATCCGGCTATCATCCGGCTTCTCGGGAGCGGCCGCCTGGACATCATTAAGCCCGGCATTGTTGTTTTGGCTTCGACATTTCCGGCGCAGCCATTCCCGGCAGCGAAGCCTCGCAATTCCAACAAGCCACTTTCCAAAACTATCCCGTTTGCGCAATCGGTCTAACTTCTCATACGCCCGCATAAACACGTCCTGTGCGAGGTCCTGGGCATCGGCAAGGTTGCCGGTATAATCGTAACAGACAGCCCGAACTAATGGTGCGTAACGGTCGTACAGTTTCTCGTAGGCACCTTTGTCGCCGGCCAGCATAGCCTCAATCAGTGTTTTATCACTTGGTGTTGTCAAATCAGGGCCCTTAAGATTTTGACATTCTCTGTAAACATAGTGACCCGAAGAGGCGATTTGTCCACCGGAATCTTTAAATATTTGTGTATTTCATAAGATATTAGCCTTGATTGACATCAGCGGGATAATAGAGTAAAAGATGTGTGGATATATATGAGTTAAAAGGTACGAAATATGAACATAATCGCAGTAGATATCGGCAATACGAATATCGGCATCGGGCT
>DAOUVA010000021.1 GCA_030667885.1 Phycisphaerae bacterium | reverse complement strand
CAGCGTGGGTCTGAAGTACGCATTCTAAAACAACTAAGTAATATAAGTAACAAAGGCCGGTCTTAAAAAAGCCGGCCTTTTTTTATTTGCTCATTAGATCAGCCCACGAAATGAACCAACACTATGCTGTTCTGCATGCTATAAATTTCACCGTCTCAATCAGGGCATCTTTGGCATCGCTTTCTTCCAAAGACCCCAACACTCCGACTGACTCAGCAACAAAGTCTTGCGCCCGCGCCCTCATATATTCCAGAGAACTATAACGTCTTAACATCTTCGCCAGAGCATTCTTATCGTATTGGGCGTCTGTTTGTTCGAAATACGAATTTATAACCGCCTCTTTCTCCTTCTCGTCAACCGAACTCAACAAATGTATAAAAACCATGTTCAGCTTATGTTTGTCAATGTCATTGCCTGCCGTTTTTTCCGTTTCGTTTTCATGCCCAATTACCTCGAGCAAATCGTCGGTAATTTGATACGCAATTCCGGCGTTCAAGCCATATTCAGCCAACGCCTGAGTCTGTGGCTCGGTCGCCTGTGACAAAATCGCGCCAAGACGGCATGCAGTGCTAAAGATGACTGCACTTTTTTCGGTGATAATGTCGATATATTCCGACTCGCTTAATTGCCAATTCCGCCTTTGAGCTATCTGTCTCAACTGGCCCTCACATATCCGAACGGCCGCTGCGGCAATCACCTCATTTACCTGTGGCTTCAGCCCGGCACACATCTGAAAAACTCGACCTAACAAAAAATCCCCTAACAATACCGCGTTTTCATTACCGCAAACATTATTTACCGAGGGGCTGTTATTCCGTTTTTGCCCGTTATAGATAACATCATCGTGCAGGAGTGTAGCATTGTGAATTATCTCAACAATCGCAGCAGCACGGATATGTTCGTCAGTAATTTTGCCACAACACTTACCTGCAAGCAACAGCAGACCTGGGCGAATCATTTCGCTGCTGTTGGAGTGCATATGTTCGAGCAATTGGTTCATATCTCCGGCTTCCGCAGGTCCGGCCATCTGCTCATTGATCAGCTTTTTTGCCTGTCTTAAATGGCTATCGATAATCCCAAAAGCAGGTACCCTGCTTTGTGAAACACCATCGGATATATTTTTAGGTGAACTCATAGTTGTAAGGTAACCTCTAAAAATTCATTTTTACTGCGAACGGCTGCAATAGTGTTGTCAGGCCAAACTTCATCTTCGACATAGCATTGGCTATGCCTGTGGCAATTTTGACCTTCCGCCAAAACCGGAGAATATTTCGCACGTTCTCGTGACAAAAGCAATTTTTTAGAGGCTCCCATAAGTTTTGAATTCTGAGTTAAAACAAAAGACTCACAACTCACAACTTTTTGCCGTGGGCATATTTGAAGAATTTTTTTCTCAATAATTTTGTGATAGGCCCCGGCTTGCCTTTACCGATAATCCTGCCGTCAATCTCGACAATTCCAATGACCTCGGCAGCCGTACCGGTGAGGAAAAATTCATCGCAAACATATAAATCAAATCTCGTCAGATTCTTTTCAACAACCTCAAGCTTGTCTTCTTTGGCCAACCTTATAACGACACTCCGCGTTATTCCTTCCAGCGAACCTGCTTCAGCGGGCGGGGTGTAAATCACGCCATCCCTGATGATAAAAACATTATCACCGGTGGCTTCGGCCACATATCCTTCGTGGTTATACATAACGGCTTCCGGCACCTCATAGTCCAGAGCTTCAATCTTTGCCAGAATGTTATTTAGATAATTCAGGCTCTTTACCTGAGGCGGAATCGCCAAGGGATGATTGCGAACCGTAGTGGCACTGATTACTTTCATCCCTGTTTCATAAAGCTCTTCCGGATAAAGCTGAATGTTATCAGCAATAATAATAATACTGCTGTTCTCACAGACGAATGGATTCAATCCCAAAGTTCCCACGCCGCGCGTAACAAGCAGCCGAATGTAACCGTCAATAATCCCATTGGCTTCAACGGTTTTTTCAACCGCGCTGATAAGCTTTTCCGGGCTCATCGAGATATCAAGACGTATAGCCTTCGCCGAGTTATAAAGCCGCCTGATATGGGCTTCTAATTCAAATATTCTGCTGTTATACACACGAATACCCTCGAATACCCCGTCACCGTAAAGCAGACCATGGTCAAAGACGGATATTTTTGCATCCTCCTGGTCAACAAGTTTGCCGTCAAGCCAAATTTTCAATGCCATAATACTCTCCAAAGCAACAAAAGCACACAAACTACAAATCCTTTATGCTTTTGTGTTCTATTTTTCCATCGACCAAGTTTACTATTCTCCCGGCCCTTCGTGCAATCCTCTCATCATGTGTAACCATCACAATGGTCTGGCCGAGGCTGTTCAATTTTTCAAGTACTTCTAAGATACCATTTCCTGTTGCAGAGTCAAGGTTTCCTGTCGGTTCATCCGCTAAAAGGAGTCTCGGTTCATTCATCAAAGCCCTGCCGATAGCCACTCTTTGTCTTTCTCCACCGGACAACTGATACGGTTTATGTTTAGTTCGCTGCGACAATCCAAACTGCTCAAGCAACTCTTTGGCTCGGTTTTTAGCCCATCTGCGGCTCCCAAACCAGCCAACTACACTTTTACCCGCCATCACCGGCAGAAAAACATTTTCCAACACACTTAATTCGTCTAATAAATGATAAAATTGAAATACAAATCCCACCATCTTGTTTCGGAACCTGTTCAGCTCGCCGCTGCTATACCGGCTCAAATCCCGGTCCTCAAACTTCACGAGCCCCTTGTCGGGCTTATCCAAGGCACCCAATATATGCAGGAGTGTACTTTTGCCGCTGCCAGAGGCCCCGATTATTGCCACAAATTCACCCTTCTTTACAGCCAGATCGACACCTTTGAGCACCGTGACCCTAGTCGCACCCATCCGATAAGATTTATGAATCCCCTCGGCTTTTAATATGAAATCGTTATCACTCATCTAATCACCAATCAATTATGCCGTTATTGCAAAACCTGTTAATAATGACAAAGCAATTAACAATAGTCAATTAAAACTGGTTTACCTGCAAAGTCTCTATTGGCTTTTGCTTCGCCGCCTGCCAGCTCGGTATCAGCGCCCCGGCCAAACATGCAACAATCGCTGAAAGGGCAATTACCAACAGAACTTTAGGATTCATCCGGTTTGGAATATCTTGTATCGCATACATTGTCCTGTCCCACAATTGGAATCCGAAATGTTCAAAAAGCCAGGCTTCTATTCGGTTTATTTTCAATAAAAACACCCACCCCCCAAGCAATCCTATACAAGAGCCTAAAAAACCAACCAAAAAAGCAAAACCGGAAAATAATTCCAAAATATCTATATTAGAGACACCTATGCTTTTCAATATTCCAATGTCTTTAGTCTTATGGCTGATAATCATATAAAATACAACTAAAACAATAAAGACATTTGTAATCCCCACAAAAGCAAACATGACCATCAACTCGGTCTGTTCATTCTCCATTGGCGCAATGGACGAACGTCTGTAATCCTTCCAGCTTTGTACGTTAACGGTATCCAATAAGTACGCCTGTCTTTCGTTGGCCTTATCCTGTTTAAATATTTTCCACAGCAAATCTACTTTTTCACACCCGGCCTGAAGTTTGACATCAGTCTTAAACTTTATATGAAGAGCACTGACCCTCTTGACCGACCGGTCCATACCGCAAAGCTCCTGTGCCTGTTCGAATGGCAGATAGACTAATGAGGAGTCCACACGGGCCAAACCGCTTTGTGAAATATCGCTGTAGTAAAAAGTTTTCGTATTAACCAGACCGGTACCGGCTTTTGACAAAGCGCCCCTTGAAGTAAGAGGAAAACAGCTTATGGAAAAAGCCGCACGCATCGGGCTCGAAGTAAAAAAATATCGGCTATTGGCATCACGCCTTAGAGCGACGTCAATCCCAAAAACGCACCCCAAAAGATTCGGGTCGTAGGATGGTTCAAAAGCCCTGGATACATCAGAAGTACGGTACTGCAATGTTTTCCCAAAACCGGTAACCCAGCTATGCCTTACCGGCTCAATGCCCATAATTTCAAGACCTCTGTTTTGTTGCGAACCTTTTGGACTTAACAGTGCATAGCTCTTAATTACAGGCGAGACAGCCTGAACTAAATCATTCTGCTGCTGAAGTATATTTACAAATTCTTCATAATAGGCAAAGCCAACTAAAGATTCGGTCCCAACTACACAATCTCCCACAAAATTGTAGTTCTTTTGCTTAAAATCACCCACAAGACCGGTCATTACGGTCATCACGACAACAACAATAAAAACGCAAAGCGCAACTGCAAGCACAGCAAAGTGCGTTATGCGTCTTTTAAGAAAATACCTGAATGCAAGAATGATTTTGTGCATATCTCAATCACGAATGATATTCATTATTCATATCTTAGAATTTTAACCGGCTTTGTCGCCGCGGCGACAACCGCTGGAATCAATGCCCCAATAACCGCCGCTACAATTGCCAACAATACGAAACACAAAGCCCAGAACCAATTAACCTCATCGGGTATTTTGCTAAACATATATACACTACTTTTCCACAGCTTGAGCCCGAAGATTATGCTTATCCCCTCCTCAATCGTATTAATGTTCTTTGTAACAATATATCCCAACAAGACCCCAAATACAGATCCTATCAATCCAACACAGGCGCCAAATCCGACAAAAATCCAGGCGACAGAGCTTCCGGCCGCTCCGCAGCTTTTTATTATCGCGATATCTTTCTGCTTAAGCCTGACGATCATATAAAATATGCAGAAAATCAGCATAACAACACCAAGGCTCACTACACCAAATATCAATAATAAAATCCCCATTTGCTTTCGATACGCAGCGACCATTGGTCTTTGTATTTGTTTGGCTGTCATAATATCAGCATTAATAAGGTACAGGTCGCCCCCCAGCTCGTCTTCAACAAAACTCTGCCATAGGCCACGAATAACAGCGACAGCTCCATCAGCATCGGTATCTTCGGCGAGTTTGATTTGAATCTGGCTGGCAACCGGTAACTCCTCCTCTGGGTATAAATATTTTCGCAGTTCTTCTATGGGCAGATAAACACACCCTTTATCAAATTGATGGACTCCGGTTTCAACGACATCCGCAATTGTAAATTTTATCACTCTTCTTTTAATTTCTGCTCTAGTTCCGCTGTCCGGGTCCGCCGGCGTTACGGTCCCTGTAGTAAGAACAACTTTCTCACCAAACATCTTTTCAACCGCTTCAACATCATATTTATCCGTCTTTTCGTTTGGCTCGGCCACAACTCCTATTCCTACAAATCCTCCGAGATTGTTTTCAGAGCCTTTTATATTGAAAGATGGCTTACCACCTGAATCTCTTTGCCTGAGTAAAAAACGGTCAAAACCCATCACTTTTACTCGTCGAACAGGCTCAATCCCCCAAACTGACACGGCACGCACGTTCCCCTTGCCCAAAAGTAACAAACCCTCGGCCTTTAGCATCGCCGTTGCAGCCTCCACTGCCTCAGTTTGCTCCAATCGCTCTATAAACCGCCCGTATTTTGGAAACTTGGCCGAAGGATCAAGAACGACATCGCCTATTGCCTCAACAGCCGCTCGCTCGAATACATTGATAAAACCGGTGAACAGGCTGGAAACGATTATCAGTAACGACACAGAAAGCGCAACGGCAGCGATGCTCAGAAATACTATCTTTCTCTTGCGGAGATAGCGCAGCCATAAGAATATTTTCAACATCGCATTTGCCGTAAGTATTTAACCGCTAATGTTCGGCCCCGAATTTTGTCCGGAGCTCAGCCCTGACCTTTTGCAGGTCTCAGGAGAGGAAACAGCACCACGTCACGAATGCTCGCAACGCCTGTCAGCACCATAACCAATCTATCAATTCCGATACCCAATCCCCCGGCCGGAGGCATACCGTATTTCAAAGCCGTGATATAGTCCATGTCCATCTTCGTCAGTGATTCTTCCTGCCCGCGAAGCTGAGTACGGAAATTCTCATACTGCTCGGCAGGGTCATTCAGCTCCGTATAAGCATTCGCCAATTCCATCCCGGCGATAAACAATTCAAACCGCTCCGAAAATTTTGGATTGTCTTTTCTGCGTTTTGCTAAAGGACAGAGCACCGCCGGATAATCTATTACAAATGTCGGGGCGACCAAATTGTGCTCGACAGTGGTCTCAAATACTTCATTGACAACCATCGCATCATCGACATCCGCTTCCAGCCCGAGCTGTTTTGCTTTTGCCCGGACAGCCTCGATGTCATCAATATCGCAGCCGCTGTATTCTTTCAGCAGCTCCGAGTATGTGGCCCGACGCCACGGCCGGGTAAAATCTATCGTCATATCACCGAACTGCACCTTTTCGCTTTCGCAGTATTTCTCCACGCAAAGCCCAAAAATCTCTTCGGTCAAATCCATCATAACATTGTAATCGCCGTAGGCCTGATACACTTCGAGCATTGTAAATTCCGGATTGTGCCGGCGGCTTAATCCTTCGTTGCGGAAATTTCGATTTACCTCAAAAACTTTCTCCATTCCTCCAACGAGCAGTCTCTTTAGAAACAGCTCCGGCGAAATCCTCAAAAACAAATCCATGTCCAGGCTATTATGATGTGTTATGAAAGGTTTGGCCGCAGCTCCACCTGCTATTGTCTGCATCATTGGAGTTTCGACTTCCAAAAATCCTTTGGATTTGAGAAGCTCGCGAATTGTATAGATTATTGCGCTGCGGTTTTTGAACCTCTCCATCACTTCAGGATTAGCCCACAAATCCACATATCTCTGCCTGTAACGCTGGTCAATATCGGCCAGACCGTGAAATTTCTCGGGGGGCTGCAGCAGGCATTTGCTTAGAAAAACAACATCTTCGACCCATATTGTAATTTCGCCGGTCCTGGTCCTTCCCAACTGGCCGGACGTACCGATTATGTCACCAAGCTCCAGCAATTTCGCAAGTGACCACTTCTCAGCCAGCAGCTTTTTGCTCAATCCGACCTGTATAGTACCGCTGCGGTCGCGCAAAGTTATAAAAATCAGCTTTCCAATGTCCCTTAACAGCACAATCCTGCCGGCACATTTGGCCTGCTGGCTCTCGTCCCCGTCCTTAAATCTCAGCTTGATATCTTCGGCCGGCTCGGTTCCCTCATATCTTCCGCCGTAAGGATCAATTCCAAATTCTTTAATACGTGACAGTTTCTCCTGCCTTTGCTTCTCGAACTTGTTTGCCTCGTTAGAAACCTCTTCTTGCATCATATTCTTATAATTCCTTTTATAGGCCCTACTGTAGAATTTCTAAGGGGGCATATCCTATGCTCTCATAAAATTCACATATTCATAGCCGTGTGTCAATTGCGATGAGCCAGCGCCGGAGCCTCAGCCTCAATCAATTTACTCCTGACAACCAAAAGACCAACCGCCAATTGCGGGTCAGCTTCGAGGGTTTCCTCAACAGTATGTTTGTTCTGTTTATGGTTGGCGATATTGATGTTGGCCTGAACGAGCACGTCATTATCCCTCTGCATCTCAATCATTTTTTTAATTTCATTGCTTTTGAGCTCAACTTCGACATCCGGCCCGACACCCCAATCTTCTCTGCCAAGTTTTTTTACTGCATCCCGGCTTTCAACGCGCTGGTCGGAAGGCAAATGGTAATGCGCCATCGTATATTTCAACTGTGCTCCTTCACCGGGATATCCCGTTATCCCCTGCACGCTGCCTTTGCCGTGGGTCCTGGTCCCTACCAGAGTTGCGCGCTTATATTTTTTATCCGCCAAGGCCCCTGCCACAATCTCCGAAGCACTGGCCGAGCCGGAATTTACCAGTATAACAAAGGGATAATCCGGATGGGTGTTTCTCTTGTGAGCATCCTCATAAATCGGCATCCTGCCAAATCCCGGTTGTCGCTTGACTATCAATCCTTCGTCGATAAATTTATCAACAACTGCAACTGCACTGTCTAAAAGACCGCCGCTGTTTGACCGCAAATCCAGAATCAATCCCCTCAAACCCTGTGATTCGAGCTGAAGCAATACCTTCTCTAATCTCGCAGCGCTTTCAGAGGCAAAACTCGTGAGGCGGACATAACCAATCTTGTTCTTCTGGTCAATCATATATCGCCATTGCCCCGAATCGGTTCGTTGCCAGCCGCGAATTGTCGGAACAATTATCCTGTCCCTTGTTATCGTAATATCCTTGGTCTTTTCTTCGCCGGGCCGCTCTATCGTCAATACAACTTTTGTACCTTTCGGGCCTGTTATCTTATGAACCGCACAGCTAAGAGTCATATCCTTGGTTTTAAGCCCGTCCACTGCTTGTATAACGTCTCCGGCATCGAGCCCGGATTTGTATGCCGGGGTGTCAGGCAGCAGGCTCGCTACCGTCAATAATCCTTTGGGCTTCGAAATCTCTATCCCGATACCTGTAAACTCACTGGTCATCATCTTTTCAAAATCCTGCACCTGCTTAGGCCAGATTATCACCGTATAAGGGTCAAGTGCAGAAAGCGACGCCTCCGCAAACTGCGCAATCAAAATTGATTGCGGCAAATCCACAGTCATTTCGTTTAGCCGTAGAACCTTATCAAAAATCTCAAAAAACTTTCTCTTGTCAAGAACCTTAGAACTTGACTTGACTTCATCCAACAGCGCCTCTAATGACGCCGACCAGGCTGCAAGCTTCCTGCGATCAGGCGGCACAAATGGCTCTGCATCAGAGCTGTTCGCTTTGGTCTTTTGTAAATCCAGACTAAATCGGGACGATCCTCCTATTACCTCTCCTAACAATTCGCACCGCTCAATTGCTTTGGTCGCCATTTGGTTATAATCAATAACATTAACGTAATACAGGTCTAAGAAAACAATCGTCCGAATAAACATTTTTTTCTCAATGCCCCAGAAACGCTCCTCGCGGGTCTCACAGGGACTATCCTCAAAAGACACTGCAATAGAAGCCTTATCCAGAAGCTGGTCGGCATAATCTGAATACCCCTCATAGTCAGGATCTATCGCCATCAACCAAACGTAGCAATTTGTATATGCCTCAAGCCATTTGCCCTCCATCTCAAATTCGGCGGCCTTATCTATAGCTTTTTGCAATACTCCTTTTAAGGCCGGATCAGACAGAAGCTTAGCTTTCTGCTCCTCGTCAGCAAACTCACAGGCCTGGTTGATGGCCGAAAGCGCATCAACAATATCATTGACATCGTTTATGTCATCAATATCCTTCTCAGTTTTAAACTTTTCCAGCTCTGCCAACTGCTCTTCATAAGCGGCCTTCAGTGCTATACGGCGCTTCTCTTCAGTCACTTCATACTCGGAAATAACATTGGCCAGTTGGCTGATTGCTGCACTATTAGATTTATTGCTTCTCTTGACAAGCCCTCTCGCACTGGCAAAATCACCTTTATAAATCTCCGAACAAATCTGTTCTATCAGTACAGCAGACTCACCGACAACGGATACCGAGGCAGACTGCAACGCTACTGCATTGTTCGTTTGAGCCGTAAAGCCATAACAGGCAAACAATAAAAACGATGCAAAGCAGCATAGACTAATTAAGTATGTCCTTTTCATCCCAAAAACCCCGTTTCTTGAACTTCGTGAAAATAAGTAGGCCATTTTCTATTTCCGTTTTTCAAATTCCTGAATTCCACTTTTAAAATATCAATCATCCTATGCTTCTTTGCTTTGCAGAAAGCCAATCAGCAGGAAGCCCAGACACTCTATGCACATTCGGCCGCTTTTCCGGCGCAGCCCAAAACGTGCAGCTTATGCTTGACCATCTCCTTAATAGCCGCTCTGCCTGGTCCCAGATACTTACGCGGGTCAAATTCGCCTGGTTTTTCTGCAAATACCTGCCTAATCTTCGCAGTCAGAGCCATTCTCAGATCCGTATCAATGTTCACCTTGCAGATTGCCATCTTTGCCGCCTTGCTGACAGCCTCCTCAGGCACGCCCATCGCGTTCGGCATATCCCCGCCGTACTTATTGATAAGGTCTTTGAACTCCTTGAGCACACTGCTGGAGCCATGCATAACCAGCGGAAAGCCGGGCAGCTTCTCTGATATTTCCTGTATCACATCAAAAGCCAGCTTCGGCTCCTTCTTAAACTTGAAGGCACCATGGCTGGTACCTATGGCTACTGCCAGGGAATCCACTCCTGATTTTTCGACAAATTCTTCAACTTGATTCGGGTCAGCCATGTGTTTGCTTATATCATCTTCAGAGACACCAACGACGTCTTCCTCAATGCCGCCCAACTGGCCTAACTCGGCTTCGACAACGACATCCCGGGCATGAGCGTACTCAACCACCTTTTTCGTAATTGCAATGTTTTCCTCAAACGGCTTGTTCGAGGCATCTATCATCACCGACGTAAAACCATCATCGACAAATTGTTTGCACGTCTCAAATGTATCACCGTGGTCAAGGTTAATCGCGATAGGAATATCCGGATTTTCCTCCACCACCACATTAATAATCGCCTTGAGATAGCTATTCTTTGCATATTCGCGTGCGCCTCTCGAAACCTGCAGGATGAGCGGGGCCTTTTCTTCCGCAATAGCTTCAATAATACCCTGCGTGATTTCCATATTATTCACGTTGAACGCACCAACTGCATATCCGTTCTTGTAAGCCATCTCGAACATCTTTTTGGTATTAACTAATGCCATTGTATTCTCCTTAAATCCATCAATATTATCTCAGGGCTAAAAAATTATTTAACCAAACATTCTATACACTCATAAATATCCAATATCGGACATTAACACGGGCCGAATCAATAATAATTAGTACTCAGTCGAACCGCTCGTTCCCATATATCTTCCCGAGCCAATCGCTAAATCCGGCACTCCCTGAGGCCAGATACTAAATACTATCGCCTGTCTGTCTAAAGAGGCATCGGCGCTATATGTAATACCACAGTATATCCTGTGATACTGCCTTACAAGTGTTAAATCACTCCGTACAGTCTTTCCATAGTCAAAATCAAGCTGCCCTGAATAAACAAGGGTGTATCGCGGGTCGAGCACGTACGTAGTGGCAAAAGTAAACGCATTAGAGCCATATTCACCGTACCCATTGTCAAGCCGTCTTAAATACCTGCTGCCTATATAATAACTCAAATCAGGCCAGCGCATGTGCGAAAAACCAACATTATATTGCTGTACCACACCACTTTGTATATCAAAATTCATATCAGAGAGGACCGCAGTGGTATCACTCAGACGCCACATATAGTCGGCACCGAAATAATTGCGTCTCGGTCCGAATATACCACCGTTACGCCTATCGTACCTGTCTCGTGGGTTCAACCTTGTGTTGAATCTGTTCAGCAGCGGAATAAACGGCTTGTTCCAGATGAACTTGTCCGCTCCTGTTGCTCCTGCGTCATCATCAGAATCATTAACCCATGTAACGTTCATATCCAGCCACATCCAGTCAACAGTTCGCATCTTATCACCAGAGCCTCTTTTAGTCTGCAGCCTCTGTGAGATACCTACGCTTAATGTATCACGTTGTTCGATAACGGAGTCTGTTTCAGTGTAAGCCACAGCCGTCAAATACGGCCTGGCAATATGCCTTAGCTGATTTAAGTCCCATATTTCCGATTTTATACCGGGGAAAATCTTCCAATATGGCTGCGAGGACACACGGACACCGGCCTCTCCAAACCAAACTTCATCTTCCCTTTGTCCGGTACCGCCATCAAGCTCACGGTAAAAACCCAGCCCGTCTTCATACGCCGCCGTCCCTGCCACAAAAGGTACAACCTTCGACGTGCCAAACATCAAAGGCATATCAAGCTCGTTTCTTGTTGTTATGAAGGAAAAAAACTGCTGCGGACCGCCCGGTGCGCTCTCTGAGTAACGCTCACGAAATCGGCCTACCTGAGTGTCGCTGTAGAACGTCAGGCTATCGTCGAGAAGCGACTGACCCGTCCAGTGAAACTCGGCACTGGGTAATTCTTCAAGCTCATCGACAAAATCGTTGATCCGCACTTTGCTCAAAAGGGCAAGACCCCAGTTGTCCTCGATGCGCTTCATGTGAATGAGCGTTTCCTGATCTTTACCTACATTAAACTCGCCGCGATGAAAACTCTCAAGAAAATGCTCATCAGATATATAACTAATCTCGGTGGTAAGCTGCCAGTCAAAGGGGAGAAACTGCCTGTGCCGCCAACTGAACCGTCCTCGTAAATCTCTTTCCGGCTCAAGATGTTTCCGGCTGGCGTTTCTGCCAAGCCGGTCCTGGCCTCTGTCGTTAATTATATAGCCTAAAATCCTTCCGAAATATTCCTCTTTCGCATAATCGACCTCGATTCCGCTGCCAAAACCACGCTTGCTGTAATAATCCAGCGAAAGAGTGCTTTCCGTACCCTCCGGCTCTTGGAGCCCTAAAAGCCGGGCCAGGTACCACTGCGTCTCAACCTGAGTCCCCCACGTATTGTCATTGCCAACGCGCGCAGTTTTAAGCGGAGTATCAGGCCTTTGCAGATTACTGCGCATCAAAGGCCAATAGAAAATTGTTTTATCATATAACTTTAGACGTACATCATTCATCTGGGCATCAAAACTGCTCTTGGGAACTTCACCCTGCTGAGCCTCAAGACTCGTCGTATCGGTTATAATCACTTTCGAAGCGTTAAACGAAAGCTGAGGCACATAAAATTCACTCGTAGTCAAAGTTATATTTTCGGCCCCAAATTTATTCTCGGCCAACTGTCTTAACTTCGCCGCCCTGATATAAATCGGAATCCCGTCGGTCTCATCGAAATTTCTCATGACGGCTTTTACGGCAAGAGCTTTTTTTGCCTCGAAGTCGTAGTATATTTCTTCGGCCCGAATAGTCCGCGGCCCTTCGGTCATCAAAACATCGCCGGACAAATAAATCGCTTTTACGTCGCCACCGCCCAAAATACCTTCATCGCCTGTTCGTTTCTCTTTTCCGTCAGGAGCCAGAGGGGAACGGAACATAACCACATTGTCAGCCATAAACTCCAACAGGCCGCCTTTTTCATCCTTCTTTTGCCACAGATATATCCTGCCTATTATCGTCCCAGTCCTTGCAGAGCCGTCCCATTCTATTTTCGGAACAACCTCTCCAACGCCCGAATAGTGAAGCGGATATCTGAATTTTAGCTCTTTATCTTCCGGTTTGATGCCAGCGGCCACCGGTTCTTCAATAAACTCAATCTCCTGCGGCTGGGCTTCAGCACTCTTCGGCCAAAACCCGACTTTCCGCAATCCAGAAAAGGCCTCTGAGTAAAGTGCTAATCCGCGAGGGTCGGCTGTCCTTCTTTTGTCCGCCGTTACAAAGACCTCTCCGCTTACACCAGCCTGAACCGCCATCACCCGGCCCGGCTCAATCACCGTCCCAGTCAGACTGGTCATCCTGGCGCCTTTAGCTTTTTCTGCCGATACGCCACCCTGCAGATAAACCATTGCCTTATAACCGATACGAGACCTGTCGCCGACTTTGAGTTTTTCCGGGACTGTGCTTTCAACAGGCACTGCAGAACGTGGAATCAGCCATACAACGGCATTCTCACTGGAAAACTGATTAGCCCCAATCGACATCGAAAATCCTTCACGGAAAACAAGAATATGCTCGCCCGTGCTCAACTGATGGCTCACAACGGCCCGCCCATCCATGTGCAAATCCTGACCGACAAAGGCGGTTGCATCTGGTACCTGTTCGGCACCACTATCCATGGCAGAGAAAGCCGGACCAGACAGCAAAATTAAAAAAAATAAAATAAACAGCGTTCTGTTTCGCATACCAATTCTCATATCCCATTTTAGAATTTACGCGACAGACAGTTTACTTAAAGGCGCACCAAAGCCGCCTTACAACTTAGCTCACCGCCAAAACGTTTCCGCAGATTATAGCCGGTTATTTTGACAAAGCCAGTAAAAATCGCTCTTAATAATTACCCATAACTTGATTTATCTGAAACTTTCCTGTAAAAAAGCACTCAAAAATAACAAAAAATCTTTCAGAAGGCTAATATGGCTAAAAATGACTACTCACAATACCAAAAAGGCGTGATTTCAGGTTATTACAACAACCTTGATACAATAATGCTCGGCAAACTCGGTGAGCTTGTAACCGAACTGTACTTAGCTGATACCAAAGCCAAGAAAGACCGGCTATGGGAAAGGGCCCACAAAGCAATGGTAAAGCTGAAAGTCTCGCCGACAATCATCAACCATATTATGCAAAAGGGAGATGTGGAAATTTTAGCCAAAAATCTCCAGGATTGGCTGAACGCCCCAAAGAATAAAAAATAAAAAGTAATCCGGCTTCTTTCCCCCCTCATTCTTATCCCGGTATTCTTCGCGATCTAAAAATAAGACCGAAGGTATTCGATGCTCTTGCGGGCAATCGTTTCCGGGTCGGGGTCGTATTTAAACACCTCAACGCTGAGCCACTTGTCCCACCCGACGTCTTTTATCGCTTCCGCTATGGGACCGTAGTCCACATCCCCCATACCGGGCCCGTAAAGATTGGCATCATTGACATGAAAGTGGCCGATATCGGCGGCCTGGACTGAACGGATAACATCAGGGGCAGCTGTTTCTTCCGAGCACATCGCCTTGACGTCGAGATGAATCTTCATGTTCGGATGATTTATCTCGCGAACCATCTGCATCCCTTCGGCGACTGTGTTGATAAAATCGGTTTCATTAGTCGAAAGCGGTTCAAGACAAATGTTAAGACCCAGCTCACCGGCTTTATCCAGAACGCTGCTGAGCAATTCCACAGCTCTTTTCCACGCACCTTCCCTGGTTTGTCCGGCCACAAGGCTTCGCTGCTTCGGCGAGCCGAGCACCAACACCTTGCCGCCAAGGTCGCTGCATAAATCAAGGAGGCAGGACAAGTAATCCCTTGTCCTGCCCCAGATTTTATCATCAGTAGTGGTCATATGCAGACCGGAAGGCCCGGCAAAAAGCCAGTGCAGCCCCACAGTCTCAAGACCGTTATCAGCGATAACCTGCCGGACTTCCTTCCGCTGCTCAGGACCAATATCCTCTGCCGAAGCCGCTAAGGTAAAGGGTGCTATCTCAATACCATCATACCCTAACCGCTTTGCGGTTGAACAAACCTCGGCCATCGGCCGATCTTCAAACATCTCATTACAAAGTGCATACTTCATTAGACTTTATCCGGTACAACAAACGGTTCACGGTAATTGCGTTTGAGGTACATATTCGCCATATCGCTGTATTCACCAACGAATCTCTCCGTCCTCGGATTCATCGTCAGCATCGGGCCCATCGTGATGGGCTCTTTCTCCAGGTCCACCTCGTTGGCGGCCAGGTGCTCGAGCATCCTGTCAAATGAGTCCATCATATTGGCGTTGTCGCCTATGGCGGCCTTGATCTCGTCGGGTGTCGCTTTCTTGCCGATCCGGTGGGAGATATTGGCCATGTGACATAAGGAGGCCGAGAGGTGCCCGACCTCGATATCGGCGTTCAGGTCGCTGACTTTGTGGCTGCGTACAGCCTTGATAAAGTTCTCATGGTGGCCGGCGCCGCCACGACCGGAGAATTGCTTGATCTTCTTGCCGTCATTGTCGTACACCCAACCGCCGCCGTCATCACACGGGAAGTAGCCGCCTTCACACTGCACGCAGTTACCGACGCGTGTGCCACGGTAATGATCCATTGCCCTGTCGCCCTTTTTGCGAGGCAGGCCGCGAACTTCGAAGATCAGCGGCACCGGCTTGTAATCGAAGAAGGCGATCTGAGTATTGGCTGTTTCACCAACATCGTCCGTCTCACCGCAGCCGAACCGGCCGCCAATGCTGAAGGCGCGTGTCGGCAGCCCCGGGTCGCCCAGCGCCCAGCGGGCAATGTCCATCTCGTGGGGACCCTGGTTGCCAATATCGCCGCAGCCGGTGTTCCAAACCCAATGCCATACATAGTGCAGAGCCGTTCGATTCAGCGGTATCATGTCGGCCGGGCCACACCACTTATTATAATCTACACTCTCCGGGACAGGATTCGGGCCGTTCGTTCCATGGACAATGCCATTGCTGCCGGGACCACGGCGCTTATAGCAGAACCCGCGAACCCACTTCATCTTGCCGATATGCCCCTGACGTATCCACTCAAACGCCTCAGGATGGGCCTCGGAAGAGCGCTTCTGCATGCCGACCTGGACAATGCGGTCGTACTTGTGGGCTGCCTCGACCATCTTACGGCCTTCCCATATTTCGTGCGAGGCGGGCTTTTCGATATAGACGTCCTTGCCCGCCTGGCAGGCCCAGATGGTCACAAGCGCATGCCAATGGTTCGGTGTGGCGGAGGTGATTGCGTCGATGTCCTTGCGTTCGAGCAGCTCACGCACATCGGTGTAGCCGTTCACCTTAACGCCCTTGTCAGCAAAGTACTTGACTCGCTGGTCAACATGTTTTTGGTCGGCGTCACAAATTGCCGCATAACGCACGCCGGGAATCGCGCTGAAGATTCTTGTATGGCCGCTTCCCTGTGAGCCGACGCCGACGGTGGCGAGCCGAATATCGTCATTCGCTCCGCGGACACGGGAATTAGGGCCTATTAACGCCATCATCGCTCCGGCGGCTATCGTACCTTTCATAAAATCTCGACGATTTAACTTACTCATAATGTTTCTCCTATATTTCTTAGAAAGATTTTTGCCCGGTATCTATTGCTGTTTATTTACCTGACGCATATTCGCTGTAATGTTTAGCCACATCGGCCTGATTCGTATCACCTTTATGGAAATAGAACCGATACTTAAAGGCCAGACTTTCACCTGCCGGTATCGTAATATTCCCTACGCCTTGCTCCTTTCTCTCAAAGTCATGCTGTCCGAACGGATTGGCCGCGAACAGTCCGTAATCACGAACGTGCCACCACGTTGGATGTTTCGGATTCTGGGGATGGTCGAAAATGGCAACGCCCACGATTTTATCTTTCACCGGTCCGTAATAATCGCACCAGGCCGCCCGCTTGCCCCAGGTCTGCCCGTCCTTGTGACCTTCACTGTTGAGAATATGTCCTTTTCCGACTTTCCCTTTGAGCCGCATAGTTGGCGTCAATCGAATCGCCATCGAGCCTTCCTTCGTATCACCAAGGACCACTTTGCCTTCGGATGCGTGGAACTTTATCTCAAAGTCCATGGTTTGACCGTCTTTGGTG
>DAOUVA010000024.1 GCA_030667885.1 Phycisphaerae bacterium | reverse complement strand
GGAGAGTTAAGAGAATTAAGTCCGTCGTCACCGCTCACCCTTCGTCTCCGCTCACCCTTCGTCACCACTCACCCTTCGTCTCCGCTCACCCTTCGTCTCCGCTCAGGGTGAAGAAGGGGCTTAGAGAATGTAGATGATAGATTGGGGGAGCTTGTCTTTTTACACGGGTACACATGTAATTTCCCTTCGACTGCGCTCACCCTTCGTCTCCGCTCAGGGTGAAGGAAAGAATTTAGCCCTTCCCATTCGACAAGCTCAGCGACTGTCTTAAAAATCAATCTTAATGTTACTAAGCTCAAATCCGAGGAGCATGAAGCCCGGAGGGTATCCCCCGCGATAGTGGGTGACAGAGATTTTTTGCAATCGCCGGCCGCCATCGGTGAGGTAACGGCTGGGCGGGGTGCCCGAATTCCGTACAAAGAGGCCGATTTCAGGGCCGGATGTGGTCGAAGTGTTCAGGTATTTGTTTGCGGTACACCGATTTGGACTGGCAACCTGTTGTGATATATGTTGCATTTGTCGCTGAAATATGGCATATACTTGCTGGTTATGAATACAGATATCATCATTGGTTGTGTCGTTACTGTTGTAGCGCTGATTTCGGTTGCCGCTTTGACCATCTGGTCGCGCGGCACTATCGACCGCATCGCTCGCACCGGATATCGTACGGCTCGACAGACACTAAAGGATCGCAACGGTGCCAAATGACGAACAATCCCCCCCGTCGGAATCTCCTGCGGGCGAGTTTTCTCGCGAGTTATCGTTATTCCACATTACGATGATGGGCATGGGAATGATGATCGGAGCAGGCGTCTTCCTCGGGATGGGCATCTCCATAAGCAAAGCCGGGCCCGGCGGCGTGGTGCTTACTTTTGCCCTTAATGGCCTGCTGGCCATGTTTACGGCAATGTCTTTCGCCGAACTCAGTTCGGCAATCCCAAGAGCGGGCGGTGCATACAACTTTGCACGGATCGGTTTCGGCAGGCCGGCGAGTTTTCTTGCCGGTTGGATGGAATGGTTCGCATCGAGCGTCGCAGGCAGCATGTACGCAATCACGTTTTCCCTCTACTCGGTTCGATTCATAAAAAACCTGGGCTGGTTGACTACCTTTGATATGCTCCCCGGTACGGAAGTGTCGGGCCCTGAGATGATGATTGTCAAATGCCTCGCCGTTGTCACCGCAGGCCTCTTTATTTATATCAATTTCCGGGGTTCGCGCGAAACGGGCAAGATCGGCGCCATCATAACCATGGGCCAGGCCATATTTGTTGTGACAATCGGCATCTTTGGTGTAATCACCGCCGTCAAAGACCCTTCACGGCTCGCCAACTTCACACCGTTTATGCCCGAAGGATGGACAAGCCTGCTTGTTACTATGGGTTTCACTTACGTCGCGTTCGAGGGATTCGAGGTGATTGCCCAAGCCGGCGACGAAGCGATCGATCCGCAAAGAAACCTTCCCAAGGCGATGATATATTCGGTGATGATTGTAACCTTTATCTATGTTCTTGTTGCCTTTGCGACGGTGGTATCGGTCAAGATGGGCACCGATGGAGTCGACAAGGCGCCCTGGTTGTGGATTGGCCAGTACAAGGCACAGGGTTTCGGTGCAGCGATATCCAAACTGATGCCCTACGGTAATTTTGTGCTGACGTTAGCGGTCATTTTCTCCTCGACTTCGGCGCTCAACGCAACGATCTATTCTGCAACTCGCGCCTCTTACGCATTAGGTCGGGACAAGATGCTGCCGGGTGTTTTTGCGGCGATTCACAAGGTTCGCAAGACACCGTGGGGCGCATTGTGCTGCACGGCTGTAATTGTGATAATCGTTGCGACGGTGCTTCCCACGGAGGATGTGGTTTCGAGTTCCTCGATCATGTTTCTGTTCCTGTTCTTCATGGTCAACCTCTGCGTCATTAAAATCCGACGCAGCATGGCTGACGAACTCCAATACGGCTATATGATGCCCCTGTTTCCATTGTTCCCAATTCTCGCCATAATCTGCCAGATCGTATTAGCAGTCTGGCTCATTCATATGAGCGTCATTGCTTGGATCATCGCCCCCTGCTGGATCATTAGCGGATTGATAATCTATCTTCTCTATGGAAGGACGCATACCGAGACCGCAGAGCACGAGATACTCGTACTCGAAGAACAGAGTCACCACGATGCGGATATCACCAGCCATTACCCAATCATGGTCGCAGTCGCCAACCCCGACAATGTCACGGAGCTTGTCCAGGCAACTTATCGGCTGTGCGGCGCAAAAGACGCCCAAGTGGAACTAATACACATGGTCGCCGTGCCCAATCAGATCTCTTTGACCGACGCCGAAAAATATACTCAGTCCGGAAAAGAGGCTATTCAGGAAGCGATGCTGTATTTCTCGATGCACTTCCCAGTCAGCACGACTATTCGCTACTGTCGCAATATCGCCCGCGGGATTGTATCGGCAATTCGAGCGAAGAAAACAAAGATGCTCGTATTGGGATGGCACGGACAACGTTCGACCAAGAAGTTCAATATCGGCTCGACGGTGGATCCGATCATCGAGCAGGCACCTTGCAATGTGGTAGTGCTGAAGGACTGCGGGGGCAATCGGACATTCAAGAACATCCTTGTTCCGCTGGCCGGCGGTCCCAACGGAGCCCTGGCGCTGGAGATTGCGTCTATTATGGCGGACAGCGAGGAACAAGGAAGGATCACGGCATTTAAGGTGGATACGGGCAGAAGCAAAAAGAAATTTAACATGGAGAAGTTTCTTGATGTTCAGGCAGAACGACTGAGTATCGACAGGAAGCGATTTACGACCAAGACGGTTGAAGCCAAGAGCCCGGTTGTCGCCATACTGAGAGAATCCAGACACTATGACCTAGTCGTCCTTGGCGTAACGTACAGGCCGCTTCTGTATCAGATCGCGAGACAGTCACTGCCGGAGAAAATCGCATGCCGGTGCGGAAAACCACTTGTCATGGTCAAAAGCGATGTCGGCGTACGCTCGTGGATCAAACGCTGGATCTGACAAATGCAGTGGGAGTTGGACCCCCCCCGACCATATAACATAAGATCGTCCATCCTATAGCCTCTCAGTCGCTTTAACTTTAAAGCTGAGGGGTGTTTCGTGAGATTCTAAATCTAAATCACTCATTCCAGTACCATCGCTAATAATTAAGATGTAGTGTGTACTTGTCAAGCGTAGCTTGGAAGTCTCCTTGCTTAATGGGAAACGTCAAATCCCCAGTTTTGACCCCATCTAAGACTTTCGACACTTGAACGGTGGTTCACTTGTATTTGTCTTCTTAATCCACACCTGATGCTTTTAATAGCACCTTTTCCTTAACGCTCACGACCAAGGTTCTTAACCAAAGCCGCTTACGGTGGTTTGCAACCCGCTCCTGCAAGCCGGTTGCGAGAGGCCTACTCCCATCTCTGACGCCGCTTGCTGCGTCACACTGACATCTTGTCACCAAAATGTCTCCACAAATGTTGATTTTGCCTATATCAGGTCCGAATAAATGTCAATTATTTGCGAAAATACCAATATTTCTTGAAAATTTTGAGTTAACATCGGATTGAGTATCCGGATTAAAAGAAATGAAATGTATCAATGTTATAGCTTTTTTTGGGAGTTTGAGTACGCAGTGGTTGCTCTTGTCCGTAAGGTATGTATAACATGACAAATAGTTGTCTTTCTTGAAGAAATTCAGTATCATATTGATATGCGACAACTTGTCTGTGTAACCGACTGTTCTATCGAAAAATAAAGTAGTCAATTAGTTCGAGGATATATGATTAGAAGCATAAACCGGCTGCTCATGTTGATGAGCATCCTGACTCTCCTGACAGCCAATACATCCTTGGGTGATGATTGGCCAACATATAACCATGACAAATCACGAAGCGGTGTAACTTCGGAACAATTGCCTCTGACGCTCTGGGAATGTTGGCGGTTCCAGTCTAACCACGCACCTGAGCCTGCGTGGCCGGCACCAGCCGCCCAGGACTTCTGGCACAACCACAACCAGCTAAGACCAACCGTAATTTACGACCGTGCTTTTCATTCGGTGGCTGTCCGTGACACTGTCTATTTTGCTTCCTCCGCCGACTTCAGCGTTTACGCTCTTGACGCCAAAACGGGGAAAGTACGATGGGTATTCTCCACTGCGGGGCCTGTTAGGCTGGCTCCTGTTGTAGTTGAAAACAGACTTTACGTTGGATCCGACGATGGGTTCGTATATTGTCTTTCAACCGACAATGGCTCATTGATTTGGAAATATGAGGTTGCTACTGGCATGGTACCGGGTAATGGACGAATGATATCGTTGCTGCCTGTTCGGACCGGATTGGTAGTCGATGCAGGTAAGGTGTTTTTCGCAACGGGCCTGTTTCCGATTCAGGGTACGTTTTTATTTGCCCTGAACGCTGAAAACGGGTCGGTTCTGTGGCAGCAAAAACTTAATGTCTCACCACAAGGCTATTTGCTCGCTTCGACTCAAAACCTGTACGTACCGACCGGACGGACAGGCCCTGTATCCTTTTCTCGCGAGAACGGTACATTCCTGGGAGAATTCGGCAGTGCGGGTGGAGCTTATACACTATTAGTAGAAAACACTATTGTGACAGGACCCGGTAGGGGGCCCAAACAACTCAATGCCGCCGATGTCACGACGAAGGAGACGATAGCAACATTTGGCGGGATGCGTATGGTCGTTAAAGGTCATATGGCATATATGCAATCGGAAAAAGAGCTTACTGCGCTTGATCGAAGGAAATACCTTGCACTTTCGAAGCAAAGAATAACACTCTACCGTCGACAAAAAGAGATTAGCGAACAGCTTAAGAAACTTGCTAAGAACAGCGTTCCGGCAAACAAGTTTAAGAACGACTTGCGAAATATCCAACTTTCTCTGGGACAAAACAAAGAATCACTGGAACAATGCTTCATCTGGAAATACTTATGCGATGATACATGCTCACTCATTATGGCCGGCAGTACGCTGTTTGTCGGCGGAAAAGATGAAGTAGTGGCGCTGAGTGCTGCCGACGGGCGTGAGTGCTGGAGCGCATCTGTTAACGGTGACGCTTATGGATTAAGCGTCGCAAATGGCCGCTTATTCGTCAGCACCGACGAAGGAACGATTCACTGCTTCACCAATCGCTCGGCCATATCTTCCGGTGAACTGGAACTCGTACATTTAGGAACTGGAATCGATCCTTATTCTCAGGATGACTTGACTGATATGTACTCTTTGGCAGTTCAGCGAATCGTTGAAGAGGCAAATATACATCAGGGATATTGTTTGGTGCTTGGCAGTGAGGAAGGCCGTCTTGCGTATGAAATCGCCAAACACACGAAACTACAAGTTATCGCGGTAGAGCAAGATGTCCAGAAAGTAATCACCGCTCGCAAAAAACTCCACAGGGCCGGGTACTATGGCTCCAGAATTACTGTACACCACGGCAAGCTGGACGAGCTTCCTTATCCAGCCTACTTCGCTAACCTAATAGTCTCCGAGAGCACACTGCTCTCTGGCGAACTGCCTCCATCTGCGGCCGAGATGTTCCGCATGCTTAGGCCATGTGGCGGTGCGGCAATTATCGGCCAACTCAAAGAAACCGACAGGAAAAGGAATAAACTCAAGCAATCCAATCTTGAACATTGGCTAAATGACGCAACGATTCAAGGATGGAGAATCAACAGAGACAATGGATTATGGGCAGTCATCAGGCGCGGGCCCCTCCTGGGTAGTGGAGACTGGGCCCAGCTTTATGCAAATGCCGCTCATACGGCCTGCAGCGGCGATCATCTGCGTGGGCCAATGGCCCTGCAGTGGTTCGGCAAACCGGGGCCTCGATCTATAATCGACCGCCACCATCGGCCGATGTCATCATTAGTGAAGGACGGACGCGTCTTTGTTCCTGCTATTGAGGGTATCATCGCTGTTGATGCGTACAATGGTACAGCCCTGTGGCAGCTTGATGTGCCCAACTCAAGGCGTATCGGTGCGCTCAAGGACAGCGGCCACATGCTGGCCACCGACGAATACGTTTATATTGCTACCGAGGATCAGTGTTGGGCTGTCGATGTTGTTACCGGTGCAGGCAAACTAATTCTCAAAGCCCCTCAAATGAACGATCACTACAAACACGACTGGGGTTATCTGAATCATCTTGGTGATTACCTCTTCGGTAGCGGCCAAAAAATGAGGGCCTCATTTTACAAACAGGATTTTCACGGCCAACCTGATAACGGAAGCCACGTACTAGAAGGTGACTTCAGAGAAGTTATCGTAAGTGATTATCTCTTTGCCATGGACCGGCACACCGGTGCGGTCCGGTGGACATATAGAGACGGAACGATCATGAACAGTGCCATTACTGTCGGTGATGGCCGAATCTATTTCGCAGAAAGCCGAAATCCTCAAATAATGAATGACGATGACGGCCGGCTTCGAATCGATAAGTTCTGTGAGAAGAACCTGTTCATTGTAGCTCTCGATTCGGAAACCGGCGTGAAAATATGGCAACGCCCCTTCCAGTTCCCATACGAACATATCATGTTTCTCAATTATGCCGAAAACACACTCCTTTTCACAGGCACATACAACAAGGACAATCTCGTCAACTACGGTCTGTTTGCTTTCGGCGCCGATACGGGAAAAGAAAAGTGGCAGACTGATTACATAGGCTTGAATTCTGCTGGGACCGAACCCTTCGGTACAGGCGGTGAACACGGCGAACAATGGCAGCACCCGGTAATCAATGGGAAGACTCTCTATTCGCGACCTTATGCCTTCGATCTCCATACCGGCGAGAAGAAGCAATACTACGTCTATCGTGGCGGCAACGGCTGCGGTGGACTGACTGGTTCGGCCTATTACCTTTACGGTCGAGGTTCGAACCCACGCATGTATCCGACCGAAGTCGATAGCACGAGAGGGGTCCCGTTGACTCAAGTCACTCGGCCGGGCTGCTGGCTTAATATAATTCCTGCAGGCGGCTTGATTCTTGTGCCGGAATCCAGTTCCGGTTGTACTTGCGGATACTCACTCCAAAGTTCTTTGGCTTTTGCCCCGCAAGAATATTACAGTCCGCCAATAATATTGACGCCACAACGGAATTTTGACAGTTCAATGCAAGTTGAACTTGCCGACCGTAATAGTATTGGGCGGATACACTATACACTCGATGGAACCGAACCAACCACACTTTCACCTGTATATACAGAACCTATTACACTTACCCGTAGTACAACCATCAAGGCCAGAACTTTTTGGAAGGAACGGTACAAAATGAGTGACATCAGCCATGCCATCTTCACCAAGCACTAGCTCGGTAAGGTGCTGATAAAACCTTGCTGATAGCCGCCAACTGACATACGAGCAGAAAAATCGTTAGTGATGAGTTTCCTTTTTCAAGAGCTAAAATACACGCTGATTTCCAAGTGACATCATGTTACCATTTTGACACTACAAATGTTAATTTTGCCTATATCGAATCCGAATATATGTCGATTTATCGCGAAAATACGAATATTTATTGACAATTTTCCATGTGTAATCGGATTAAGTATATGGATGAAAAGAAATGTATCGATCATGGTACATCTTATCCTTATTACCCTACGAAAATAAGGGACCTACACTGAATCAATCAGTATGTGTCCCAAGTTAGTACGAATCTGCAATGTCGTCTATGTAATTTTAACTGTTGGTGTCTGTTTAGGGAGCCAGCTTAGAAAGACTAATATCATCAAAATACATCATACCCGCACCGCCGGCAACCGGATTATTTCTATTGCCAAATCCAATAGTAATCGAAGTTACACTGGTGAGATTCACGCCCTGGCCAGCAAAATCCTGTAAGTCGATGTTCCATTGTGTCCAAGCATTTATCAAGGCCGCATCAGGATTATCATGATTGATCACGGCATTACCATTGAGGGCAACATACAATGTCTCAGCGGCGTTGGATGGTTCACCTCTAAACCAGATTATCAGCGTGTTGACTCCATTTGCAGTCCAATCACGATTGGAAGTCAATGTCAAAGTCGCTTCGGATTTGCCAACTGCGTTGTCGTAGGTCATCGGCATCGACTGATTACCACTATGAACGAAGGTCTGCTCGGCAATTGGAGGATTGGCATGACCAACGACAGAACCGTTTACAGTCGGATTGTCGTATCCGTCTACCCAGGCCAGATATATCATGTTGGAAGCCGGTTCGTCTTCATTAAGGTCGTTGTAACTCTCAAAGTCATCAATAGTAAGGAAGTTGGACGTTGTGAAGCTCCAGACCGGGCCTTTAGCCGGATTTCCATTATAAACCTCATCCACACGCCAATAGTACATTGTGCCAAGTTCAAGCAATCCGGGATCATAGCTTTCATCACCCAGCGCCTTGGATCCTTTGTACTCGGGCGAGACGGTATCGGCGCTACGCACGGTGTCCTTGTCCAGTCCGAGGTACACCTGATGTGATGCGGCGTTATCTGCCGCCGTCCAGCTTATGAGGGTTGCCATCGATGCATCGGCGGCCCCGTTGGCTGGCTGTGGATTCCCCACGGCACCCGGCGTTGTAAATGTCCAAACGTCGCCTTTATGCGTTCCGACAAAATCGAACTCATCGATCCGCCAGTAGTACACGTTCTCGGCTTCAAGTGTTCCGGCATCGTAGGCTGTTGCATCTTGCATCATTCCACCGACGGCGTTGCTCACCTCGTTGTAATCGTTGCCAATATACACTGTGTGCAATTTGGCCCCATAGCCTGATGTCCAGCTTAATTTCACATCATCCGAATCTAAGACCTCGGCCCCATCCGCCGGGTCGGGACTATAAGCCGTCTTGGGCGGAATCGAGAAACTCCAGACATCGCCTTTCCAGGGACTGTTCGGATTGGCGTCATTAACCTCGTCAATTCGCCAATGGTATGTCACGCCAGGGACAAGACCTTCCGGGTAAGCAAATCCCGGGAAACCGGCCATATAAAACGTTGATGTCTGATTGTCCTGGTAAAACGCTGAGTCATGAGCGGCATCAAAGACATCGTCGAAATTTCCCCCCAGATATATGTCGTGAGAGGCAGCGGAATCGCCGGGCGACCAGGTCAGGCTCACCCACGTATCCTCATGGAAGGCCCCATCCTCCGGATCGGGATTGGAGGCCTTTGGGAAGGAGAGCCCGTACATGATTTCTCTGATCTGCTGCTCTGTAAGTGCCACATTGAAGAGTGCGACTTCGTCGAGCACGCCGTTAAAGAACTCGCTGGGCACATCATTCTGAAAATTGGCACCGATGAGAACCGGGGTTACGGTGTCTGTATTTTGTGGACCTCGTTCCTGACTGGAGTCGAATTCCCCGTTGATATAGATCTTCATTTCAGCACCGTCGTAGGTGACTGCGACGTGCCCAAAGTCATTGTCCGGCAGGGCCTTGGTGCCGGAAAATGTCCAGGGATCAACTTCTCTATGAAATGTGACTATGCCGCTTCCGTTGATTGTTAATATGTAGGCGCCTATGATGCCGCCGTTAAACTTACCTATGACAGTTCCCCCGCCCTGATTCTTTACCCATGCGGTGATACTGAAGGGGGCGCTTCCACCGAATGGCAGGTTTTGGCTCGAATTTCGGATCTCAAGATAACTTTCACCCTGGAACTCAAGAGCGTGGCCGAATTTTCCCTCCACCCATACAGGGTTTTCTTTGAGGTCGGCATCGTAACCATGTCCGGAGTTGTCCCAGGCGATGTTGCCTGAGGCTTCATCAAAAAGCCAGAAACCCACGACGGATTTTGGATCAACTTGGCCGTTACTGTGGGATGTGCATAACAGGCCTGTAATTATGAAAATTATGCAGGCTGTAAATTGTTCTCTGGTCATTGTCAAATCCTCCTACTGCTTTGTTAATGGTATTTTGATGAGCCAATGTAATGCAAACTATGAATAATTGTATCACCCGGGATTTCCCATTTAAATTTAATTGATACACTCTTGTAAGCCTCAAGTCTCATAATAACGTATTTCATCAAAATATCAAGAGTATTTCGACGGCTTCAACATACCGATGGCCCAAAAAAGCATCCACAAAAGTATAGCACTTACGTCGAGAACTGATTTCTTCCTACTATTTCGGGACACCACGACCACTGACCAAGACATAGGTAGATTCACGATGTCCATTATAATGCATCGTGAAGTCGGAAAGCTGTCCAGATAAGCGGCGAACCTTGGCTGATACATCGTAAGGTGGATGTCTCAAAGAAGATTTGTGGCGACAGTGATTTTAGTATTTGACTTTGAGCTCTTCATAGGCGTACTTTGCGTTCGCGTTACATGCATTTCCCCATTTTGATTGAAGAAGCGTTGAAATCTATTAGCTATTATAGAGACCGGAGCATTCAGGAGTACAGTTTATGAAGTTAAACGTGAAATATCCGCTAAGTCAAGCCTTGTCCTTCTTGCTGATTATTCGGGTGCGACCAGAATATCTGGTTGCACCCAGTTATCTTCCATCCGGATGAAATATTTGTATGTAATCGGAGGAATTGATACAATTGGTTGGTTCTGGATGGCTATGACCTTGCCTTTATCACCGTAAAGGTTACCGGCAACAGTCAGGTATAATCATTATTTTATTGAAGTAAAGAAAGGGAAAAGTAGATTATGAAAAAATGCAGAGAGTTCGTTCTGATGAGTTTCTTGCTTTGTTTGAGTAGCTCAACCTGTTTAACCGCCGGCGAGAGCTGGAAGGACCTTGCTCAGAGGCCACCTATGGGATGGAATAGTTGGAACACCTTCCGTCTTGAAATCAACGAAAATCTGGTACGCGGTATTGCGGATCTGTTTGTGGCGCGAGGATTTAAGGATGCCGGCTATGAATATATTGTTATTGACGATGGTTGGCAGATCAACCGTGATGCCCAGGGTAATATTGTTGTGAATAAGAAGAAATTCCCATCCGGTATTAAAGCATTAGCGGATTATGTTCATTCCAAGGGCCTCAAATTTGGGATTTATTCGGATGCCGGTTACAAGACTTGTGGTGGTTATCCGGGCAGCCGCGGCTACGAATATCAGGATGCCCGTCAATATGCGGCCTGGGGTGTGGACTATCTGAAATACGACTGGTGCTCTACCGGCAATCAGAGTGCCCCGGATTGCTATCGCCTCATGCGTGACGCCCTGGAAAAAGCAGGCCGTCCCATTGTCTTTAGCATTTGCGAATGGGGTACCAACAAACCTTGGCTATGGGGCAAGGGTGTAGGGCACTTATGGCGCACCACCTTTGATATCCGTCCAACCTGGGATGGGGGTCGGATGGTGTTGTCCAAAGGTGTGCAAATCGAGAATTTTATTGGCTTTACCAAGATCCTTGATCTGCAGGTAGGCTTAGAGAGCTATGCCGGGCCGGGTCACTGGAACGATCCTGATATGCTGGAAGTGGGAAATGGTGAACTAACTCTTGATGAAAACAAGGCCCATTTCAGTCTGTGGTGCATGTTGGCAGCGCCTCTAATGCTGGGCAATGATATTCGCAAGGCAACGCCTGAGATCATGGAAATCATGGTGAACAAAGAAGTCATCGCTGTCAATCAAGATCCTTTGGGTAAGCAGGGTGTCAAAGTACGCGACGATGGCGACCTGGAAGTATGGAGCAAGGTGCTGCAGGATGGATCGCGAGCTGTTGTCTTGTTTAATCGTAGTGACAGAGAGGTTAACATTGGTGTGCTATGGACTGAGATTGGTTATCCAGAGCACGTCAAAGCCAATATCCGGGATCTGTGGCAGAAGAAAGATCTTGGATCATCAAGCGGTGCTTATGCTGCAGACGTTCCTTCTCATGGTGTAGTGATGCTCAAGATTGTACCGTAAACGGTTTACGATGATTGGAGATAAAAAAAGTGGGCAGTTAGACAGGATATTTTTCATGGGCATATTCTACCTCACACAGCTATTAAGAACATGGCTATTATGGATATTCTACTGTCAGCGTGGAGTGATCACGCCATCTTCATCCTCGCAGTTTTCGAGCTTGATATCCGGTTCTATGTCGCCGAAGTCATTGTTACGAAGAGTCAGTCCGCGGGTAGACGTGACCCAGATTTCCCGTCCGGCCACGTCACGCAATCGGTTGTCTTCAATCACGATATTGTTGTGAGCCCCAGCCGGGGCCAGACCTCCGGCACCTGCCAAGGCGTACACGGCAATGCCCATGCCGCCACAGTGTTGAATGGTGTTTCCAGTAATCCGTACATCATTGCTGCTGCCTGCTTCCAGCCACCAGAATTCGGGTGCCACTTTGATGGCCTCTTCCACGCACCCTTCAATCCGGTTGTTTGAGACCTCACCGTGACTGGCTTTGATCAGAATGCCGCGTGATCGGTTAAAGCCGAAATCGCATTGTGTCACTTTGAATCCGTTGCCAATACGATTGGCTGCGGCAATAACACTGCCCTGAGCCAAGTCCACTGGCCTGTCTATGACCACTTCGTAGATCTGTCGCAAAGAGCCCTCTGTAAAGGGCTTGTGCATGCGTTGCTGACTCATGAAGGTCTGCTCTTGGGCAGTAGCCCTGCCCTGACGTGTCAGGCGAACAGCCCTGGCATCGGCCAGACGCCGCCCATCATACCCCACCACCTCCAGGGGATCGCCGGGTTCGATATTGATGCGGCCCTTGGCCAGGACACGAAGTTTCGGCCCGTCACAGGCCATGACCATGTGGTAATCACCGCAGATGTTGACGCAGTCATCTGCCTGAAAATGGGCCGTACACCCAATGAGTTGGGGGCCAACGACCGCGTGTTTGCTGTGAAAGGCATCCGCATCCAGGGAACGAATCCGGGGATCTTCACGTGCCTTGAAGTCATCCTGTGCTGCGCGCCTGTCAACGCGGCAACGCAGATACGTAGTCTTCTCGCACTCGGTTTCAAAGAAGCCGAAGCAATTCGACGCATACAAGGTGACATCTTCCAGTACCACATTCTTGCTGCGCGTGGTGTAAATGGCGTGAGGGATCTGGCCGCCCGGGGCATAGGACGTACCAATCGCAATGATGTCACCAACCTGCTCCCCGTGATAACGGCCGCCACGTTTCACACGAATCCGGTCTGCTTGCCTGTCAACCGCGCGAAACTCAAAATAACTGCCAAAACGCAGGGTCCGCGTGTCCGCTTTAAAAATCTCATACTTGAAATCCTGAACCTGATCGCCTCGCGCATACCCGTCAAACAGTTCAATATCATGTACAGTATTGTTCTCCGATAACTTAACGATCCTGCCCTGGGTGTACGGCAAGGGGTCATAATCGATGACCATTCCCTTCAGGGTGAGGTTTTGGCAGTTCTCGATGGTCAGAGCCCGAGTGGTTTGGGTGCAGATCATCTCCACACCGTTGGCAATGATACAAACATCTTTCAGATCTCTGAGGACCAGGTGTTGCCGATGTCGAGGTGTCACCCGATAGCGTCCTGGAGGAACAACAATGGGCTCAAGTTTCATCTGAATGGCTTTGTCGATAAATCCCTGCAAGTCAAAATCCGCCACATTCACATCCACAGCGGCAGACGCTTCAATCGACGCCATTAAAATCAAGATAATCATGCAACGCTTGTTTTGCTTGAGCATTACGGTCTCCTATTCATAATTTCATGTTCACTTTGGTTTGCTGACAATGTTCGTACATCAGTTCAATTTCATCGGGTTACAGGAGCTATAAATCACCCTGATTTTCTGGTGACTTTGTGTCTAAATTTTGTCACCACAAATGTTAATTTTACCGATATCGAGTCCGAATAAATATGGATTTTGTGCGCAAATACAGATTTTTTTGAGAATTTTCAGTGTGAAATCGGATTAATAGAGCATTTGCGACGGCTACGCGTCACAAATACCCGTAATTGATTAAGTAGACGGCGAGACATATAAGTCTCAATAATATACTTCTTTTAGGGATAACAGCACTCTTACAACTCTCTGCATTTTCTGAGCTTCCCGAAACAATGTTGAAATTGAGATGATATTAAGTTATAAATAGACTTGAAGCTTGCGGGAATGTTTCGGTAAAATGTAAATGGTAAATCCCGTTTGAAATGGTGCAGATCATTCAGGTAGAATAACGTTTTACAGGGTGTAGGAGTACCGTTTGTGAAGACATATTGGAAATTCCGATTATATCCATCTTAAATGGAAAGGCATTTCATGATGAAGAGAAGAAAAAGCATCATTTGGTCGTTGGCTGTTGCGGCAACCATTTTAAAACTCGGGACAGCCGCCGGTATATTGCTGGGCGGCAGGACGGCCCTGGCAAATCAGAAGACAACCTCCGAGCTTCCCGTTACGATTGCGCCGATCAAAACGCCGTTCGAGATGCCGCAGCTCAAGCGGCCTTCGTTTCCAGATATCACGTTCGATATCCGTGACTACGGAGCCGTTCAGTGCAAGTGGGAGGATGACGAAAAGCGCAAGAGCACCGAAGCGATCCACAAAGCCATTATCGCCTGCCACGAGGGCGGCGGCGGGAAGGTGCTCATCCCCAGGGGCGATTGGCTGACCGGTGCTATTCATCTTAAGAGCAATGTGAATCTGCATATCGCCGAAGGAGCCGTTGTCCATTTCAGTAATGATCTGGAGGATTACCTGCCTGTGGTCCATGTACGCTGCGAAGGTGTGGAGGCCTACAACTACTCACCCCTGATCTATGCGCCCCATGTCGAAAATATTGCTATCACCGGCCGGGGTACGCTCCACGGCCATGGCCGTTGGTGGTGGGGTTGGGCCAAAAACAATAATAGAGGTAATCGTGTCGAAGCAACCAAAGTGCCACTGGAAGAACGCCGTTACGGTAAAGGCGGCGGGCGGGAAGGAATGCGCCCAACTTTTATCGTGCCGTGGAAGGCCAAAAACATCCTCATAGAGGGGATCACACTTGTGGAATCCCCGATGTGGAACGTTCACCCGGTGTACAGTGAGAACATTATCGTTCGCGGGATAACCGTGCATAGTCTTGAGTCGCCCAACGGCGACGGGATTGTGCCCGATTCCTGCAAGAACGTCTTGATTGAGTACAACCATTTAGAAACAGGGGATGACGCTGTGGTCATTAAGTCCGGCCTCAACGAGGATGGTCTGAAGATTGGCATCGCCAGTGAAAATATAGTGGTTCGCAATTTCACGGCTCGTGACGTCCGTACCGGCAGCGGTGGGATCGTTTTCGGCAGTGAGACCTCCGGCGGCATTCGCAATATCTACGTGCATGATGCCTACTTCGACGGCTGTGATCGCGGCATTCGCTTCAAGACCACACGCGGCCGCGGTAATGTTATCGAAAATATCTTCATCGAGAATGTCGAGATGAAGAATATCGAGAGGCAGGCCATTAACTTCAACTCGTATTACGAGCGCGAGGCCACCGGCAAATCGCCTTTGTTCCGCAATGTTTACATCAACAATGTTCGTGTCAACGGCGCCCATACCGCAATCGAAATGATCGGTTTGCCTGAGAAGTGGCTGGAAAACATCAATATCAAAAACGCGGTGTTCGAAAACGTGGGGAACGGCGCTATCGCCAATCGGGTCAAGGAGCTTACTCTGGAAAATGTTTCCATAACATCAAAAGGACGTCCGATTGCGCTTGATGATGTATTTGAGGCAACGATAAAGAACGTAAACCTTTCCGGGCAGTGTCCCCCTCTCCTGGTCGGTGGTTCTGAGAGCGGCGCGATTACCATCGAAGGTCTTAATCCTGACCATGTGGAATGCGCAAAGAACGTACCGCGCGGGGCTGTCACTGTCAACGGGGCGAAACGGCCCTGATACACCCAAAATGGTTCCTTCCTTCGGGGGTATAATTATTTCTATGATTGAAAAATCAAAATGCCTATCAGTCATGACTCTACTCGAGAGTTCCCGGCGTTCGTTTCTAAAAACTTCTGTCGCCCTGGCGGGGACAACCCCGCTCATGGCCGGTTTGCTCCAAGCGCAATCGAATGAAGCCAGTGGGCCACTCATTGCCTATGTCGGTACCTTCAGCTCGCCGCTTCGCGATGTGTTGTCAACGCAGGTGGATCTGCCGCCCGGCAATGGTCGCGGCATACACCTTTTCCAGGTGAACCGCGCCACCGGGGCGATGACGCCCGCAGGCATTCACGAGATGGGAACAAGCCCGAGCTGCCTGGCTTTGAATGCGACCGGAAGGCGACTGTATTCCGCCAATGAGACGGACCGCGTGGGGGAGGACAATGAAGGCACGGTCAGCGCTTTCTCTATCGATCGGGCAGACGGGCATTTGACGTTGCTCAACACTGTCCGCTCCGGCGGCGCCGGTCCGACCTATGTGAGCATCCATCCATCAGAACGATTCATTTTGGTG
>DAOUVA010000235.1 GCA_030667885.1 Phycisphaerae bacterium | reverse complement strand
TGCGGCTCGTGAGAGCATGGAACGGCTCAAGAGCTTCGGGATAAACTTCGTCTATACTCACAACTACGGCTGCGAGCCGGGCTCACATTTGAGCTTCGAGGAGATACTAAAGGCTGCTGATGATGTAGGGATGCTCGTAGCACTTTCTCAGCCGCATTTCTCCCATTATGATTGGGAGGAACCAGACGCCGACGAGACAAACGGCTATGCACGCCACGCAGAGTTCTATGTGCGGGTTGCTCAGAACCATCCGTCGGTTGTATTCTACTCCATGAGCCACAACGCTACAGGATACAGCGAAGACATGAACCCGGACATGATAGATGGAATCCAGAATCCTCGCGACACATGGGCATTGAGAAATTCCAAACGTGCTAAGCGTGCCGAAGCAATAGTCAGCGGCCTGGATTCGGGACGCATCGTCTATCACCATGCATCGGGAAATCTTGGCCCAATGCACACGAGTAACTTCTACGCGAACTTCGCCCCTATTCAGGAGATGTCCGACTGGTTCGAACGCTGGGCGACAGTGGGCGTTAAGCCGGTTTTTACATGTGAATACAGTGTGCCGTTTCCCTGGGACTGGACGATGTACAGGGGATGGTACAAGGGAGAGCGTTCCTTCGGAAGCGCAAAGGTGCCGTGGGAATTCTGTCTTGCCGAGTGGAATTCGCAATTCCTGGGAGACCGGGCCTTTCAAATCAGCGAGATGGAGAAAGCAAACCTGCGCTGGGAGGCAAAGCAGTTCCGGGCTGGCAGGCTCTGGCAGCGATGGGACTATCCTCACGCGGTAGGTTCGAACATTTTTACCGAACGGTATCGGGTATATGCAAAGTACTTCACCGACAACTGGCGTGCTTTTCGCACGTTGGGGGTTTCGGCAAATTCCCCCTGGTCCCACGGACATTACTGGCGGCTGCGCGACGGCGTTGACAAGAGCCGCAAGGATTTCAATGTGGACTGGGACAACCTCCAGCGACCTGGCTTCAGCCCGGATTATATCAATCAGCGATACGAACGAGTGGACCTGGCCTTCGAGCATTCGGACTGGATTCCCACAGTTGCAGCTCAGGCTCTGATTCGCCATAATCAGCCGCTGTTAGGTTACATCAGCGGCAAACCGGCAGCCTTCACGAGCAAGGACCATAATTTCATGCCGGGCGAGACTGTTGAAAAACAGCTCATCATCATTAACAACTGCCGCGAAACCGTGAGGGTGAATTGCGAATGGTCATTCGGCCTACCCAAAGCAGTCACCGGCAAAAAGCAAGTTACATTGCCGACGGGACAGCAGGAGCGCATTGCCTTGCGTTTCAAACTTCCGGCCGCTTTGGCCCCCGGCAAATATGAACTCAGTGCGACCTTCAAGTTTGACAACAGCCAGGTTCAGACCGATTCCTTCTATGTTGACGTCATGCCTCATCCAAAAGCCCCAAAAGTGAACGGGAGGATTGCGCTGTTCGACCCAAAGGGACAAACCGGCAAGCTATTGAACGGGATGGGGATACGATATCGGCCAGTAGAAGCAAACGCCGATTTGTCGGCATATGATATACTCATCGTCGGTAAGTCCGCCCTGACTACAGAGAGTCCGGCACCGGATATCACACGAGTGCGCGAAGGACTGAAGGTGATTATTTTCGAGCAGTCGTCGGATGTGCTGGAAAAGCGGTTCGGATTCAGGGTGGCTACGTACGGTCTGAGGCTGGTCTTTAAGAGAGTATCCAATCATCCGCTTTTGAAAGGGATAGAAGCAGAGCATTTGCGCGACTGGCGCGGCGAGGCAACTATTCTGCCTGCGCGTCTCGAGTACGAAATGCGCCCCCGTTACGGCCCAACGGTCAAGTGGTGCGACATTCCTGTAACCCGGCTTTGGCGGTGCGGCAATCGCGGAAACGTTGCGTCGGTCCTCATTGAAAAGCCCGCGCGAGGTGATTTTTTAGCCGTTCTCGACGGCGGTTACAGCCTCCAGTACAGCCCGCTTATGGAATATCGCGAAGGCAAAGGAATGGTGCTCTTCTGCCAGATAGATGTAACCGGGCGCACAGAAGATGACCCGGCGGGGCAGATGCTTACCCGAAACATGCTTAATTACATATCGGCCTGGCAACCGGCCCCGAGAAGGGAAGTCGTCTATGTCGGTGAGCCTGCCGGGAAGCAGCATTTCGAATCCGCGGGTGTGTCACTTACTCCCTACGACAAGAGAAGCCTATCCGCCGACCAGGTCCTTGTCGTTGGGCCAGGCGGGGGACAGAAAGTTTCAGGGGATGCAGCATTCATTGCAGACTGGCTGAAGAAGGGCGGAAATTTGCTGGCAATCGGACTCGACGAGCAGGAAGCGAATTCATTTTTGCCGATTAAAATTCGCACAAAGGAGCAGGAACATATTGCGGCATATTTCGAACCATTCAGTTTCAGCTCACTTCCGGCGGGAGTCGGGCCGGCGGATGTGCACAGTCGTGAGCCGCGGAAACTGCCTCTTGTCTTGTCAGGAGCAGCAATCATCGGCGATGGTGTTCTGGCAACAGCGGAGAAGCTGAACGTTGTCTTCTGCCAACTTGCACCATGGCAGTTCGACCGCAAGCAGCCGCAAAATGTGAAGAGAACTTTCAGGCGCAGCAGTTACCTCGTCAGCCGGCTGTTGGCCAATATGGGAGCGGCCGGGTCAACGTCTATTCCGGAGCATTTCCACAATCCTGTGGAAACGTCCAAAGCCAACGAGAAGCGGTGGCTGGACGGCCTATATTTGGATGTGCCGGAAGAGTGGGACGACCCGTACCGATTCTTCCGCTGGTAGTAGTAAATGTATTGCTTATGGCAACATTGGCCTGGCTAACAATTAGGAAAGGAACGTCATCGTGCGTATTAAAACATACTTACTGTTACTTGCCGGCTTTCTTATGGTGGGCTATTCGTGTTGTCGTATAAGCCCGCCAGCCGTCTCCAACCCAGCAGCCGTAGCGGGATCGCCGGAAGGATTCGTACCGCTATTTAACGGATTCAACCTTGATGGCTGGAATGTTCGGCAGGTGGAGAACAGGGATTGGCAAGTTGTCGATGGAGTCATCGATTGTGACCCCCATGAGGGACAAGGGGACAGAAACTTATGGACCACCGGGAGCTATGGTGACTTCGAGCTGTTAGTGGACTGGCGGATCAAAGAGAGTCCTTACATCAATCGGGCCGCCAAGATTGTTCTTCCTGACGGGACTTACAAGAAGGATGACTCCGGAAAAGAATTACTGATTGAAGTTCCTAATACGGATTCGGGGATTTTTCTCCGTGGGCAGCACAAGTCTCAGGTGAACATCTGGTGCTGGCCGGTCGGTTCAGGCGAGGTGTGGGGTTATCGTACCGATCCGGCGTTTTCAGCCGAGGTCCACGCCGGGGTGACACCAAAGGTCAGGGCAGACAGGCCGATTGGCCAATGGAACACTTTCCATATCATAATGAAGAGGGACCGGCTGATAGTGAGGCTCAATGGAAAGCTGGTACTTGATAACGCTCAGTTGCCGGGCGTTCCGTCTCAGGGACCAATTGCATTGCAGCATCATGGCGGTCGGAAGGACGGAGAATGGGGAGCTTCCTTTCTCCAGTTCCGCAACATTTTCATTAAAGAGCTGACCACAGGCTCCTGATCTGTAATACGATAAATGTTACCGCAGTTATAATAAATCATTCCGTCAAAGCAATCGTTTTTTCTACGGCCTGTATTAGCTGAACCGGCCCGAGCAGGCCCGATTGTCTCAACGGAATGTCCTTCCAGGGTATTCCCGGCGTTCCGGAAACTGTGATGTTTGTTCTGCAATAACGCTGGTCGGGCGGCAGCTTTGCGTCACCGACAAGGCGGTTGGCCCAGGTGTTGGTGATTTCAATTTCGAGTTTGTTTTGGCCGGGCCTGGCGGCTTTGGTGATGTCAAGTCGATAAGGTGGTTTCCAGAGGATACCTAAAGGGCGACCATTTAGAGTGACTTCGCCGAGAGACCATAGATCCCCGAGGTCGAGATAAATCTTTTTGTCTTTTCCGAGCCAGCGCCGGGGGATATTAAAGTTCTTTTTATAAGTGGCGGTGCCTGAGAAATTACGGATGCCGGGATTGTCATGCTCAGTCCATGACTTCAACTCCGCGAATGTCGCAGAGTCCGGCGCTCCCCATCCGGCGGGAAAATATACCTTCCAGGGGCCGGTTAATTGAAGAGCCGATGGGATCCGGTCTATTTCGAATTGAATATTACGACCGTTCGAGGTTTTCATTTTATAAGAGCCGTTTTCAAAGGCGGTGAGGCGGACTTTTGTATCGGTGACTGATGTCGCATTTATTTCGGGGGACAGTGAAACCAGATGGTGTCGACTCACCGGCTTGCGAAACACAACGAAGACCGAACCGGAAGGAGAAAGCTGCAATGGAACACGTATACCTTCGGGTGTTTGCTCATAAACCGGCTGATGCAGAATGGCAGCCGTATCGGGCAGCCAGATTTCGGGCGTCCCAGCCAAGATCCTGAAATGGGCGTTGACGAGTGCCCGGCGGTTTTTCCTGTTGCGAATAAAATAGATGTCGGCATCTGAGGTCCGGCGGTGAATGAAATCCAGGTCGGCTTCTTCATTGACGTTAGTATAATAGAAGTCAGGGCCGATGCGGCGTTCCAAAAGGATATCTCTGAGAGAGCGGCCCCATATTATTTTCCCTTTGCCGTGTTGGTTTTCCAGCACATTTTTTCCATCGCAGTTTCCCCATAGCGAATCGGCAAGTTTTTTAACTTTTTGGTCGCGGATGGGATAGTCGGTAAGTCCGTTTGATTGAGTAGGCTTCGGGCCGACCACAGTGCCGCCGGCAGTTACGAGTTCTTTTATTTTCTGGAGGACTTCAAGGGTCATATCTTTTCGATCGGGAAGGACGAGCAGATTGTACTGCATTCCATCGGGTAGAGTAAAGCGGCCATCTTTAACGCTCATGCGGTTTAGGATAACTTCGGCGTTTGCTACATCGTAGTCGTAACCGTAACCGAGTGACGGATCGATGTTTTTGGCGGGGACGAAATTGAAGCCCTGGTCTCCATAGTAGTAACATACATCTGCAACGAACAGCCCCTGCTGCAGCATGAAGGAGCATCGAGACAGGTAATCGATAAAAGGCTTTGCCTTTGGCCACCACGTCAGGTTAGGTGTCAAATGGCTTCCGGCACCATAGACCCAGCCGGGCTTTCCGGCCTCCGGGGGTTGATGGGAAGATGTATGCCAGACGACATGATTCATTCCTTCGCAGAACGCACGGTCGGCGGAAGGTTTGAGGTCGAAAGGACCATCCTGCCAATGGCGAAATCCGGTAAAGGCTTCCATGTGCACTCGTTGGCGGCCATAGGTGTGGGCGGCGCAGGCGGTTTCCTTTACTATCCAAAGCTGGCTTCGGTCCTGCCTCCAGGGCCAGAACTCGCCTCGCATTTCGTCTATAGAGCCGAGGGCTTTGAGGGCATCGACGGGGACCTGATGTACAGGCGGGCCGGGGCCTCCGGCTTCGGCCTCGATTCCCAGGCCAGCCTGATTTGCTGTTTCGCTGGCTGTGCGGTAATAAGCATCTACGAGGAGGTCGCCCAGCATTTTTCGGTAGTCGTAAAGGAAGCGGGACGTGGTGTCCTGGTCTTCTATGAGGCAGCCAGCGAGGGCGGGCAGGAATGGTGTCATATCGTAGGAACAGTATTTTGTGAACTGTTCGATAAAGTCCGGGGTCCATGTGGCACCTCTTACCTCGTAACTTGGGAGGTAGAGTTGTTTCAGGGGGGTGGATCTTAAATCGCCAAGTTTATCTTTAAGGCGAGTAGTAAGATGTTGAATAAATTCTCTGGTGGCTTCGTGGCTGAAGTGGTCGGTTGCCAGTCCATCGGAATTCGGGCTGGGGACTTTTAGATTCTCGCCTGTATTGGCGCAGACGAAGCGGATGATGGTCCATTGGCCGGGCGGGATTTTACTTGTGAGTTTTCCTTCGGCGTTAATCCGGTTGGTGAGGTCGAGGATTTTTGAGCGATCTTTAATGACCAGAGGAGGTGGTCCGGTTGAAAGCCATGTTCCAGCGGGGCCGGTTTTTTGTCCATCGTTGAGGTTGTCGGCATTGAATTTTGTGTCAGATGCCCTCTGGGAATTTGAAAGAATTATTAGAGCCGAGTCCTTTGTTCGATCGATTTCTTTTGAAGCGGCTATGTTGTTTCCGGAAGTATCGTAGAGTTCAAATTCAGCGAGCTGAACCATATCGAAATCAGGGTTGTGACCATTATAGATTCGCAGCCGGATATAACGTGCCTCTACCGGTTCAAAGTTAAAACGCTGGGGGTTTGTGTGGGGCTTTAGGCTGCGGCGGATAATTTCGGTGAAGGACTTTTCTTCAGGGGTATCGGTACTTACGGCTATGGAAAAATCTTTGGCGAAGAGGTGAAGTTCTCCATAGCGTTTGGGATTGTCGCTTGGAGCGTTATAGAGAGTGACATGGTCAACGCGATGAATATCAGACCGCGGCAATTTGAATATGAATTCGTGAGCCGGCTGCCGGTTTGCCTCGGGGATGGCAAGTACGGCGACGTTTTTAAGAAAAGCTGGTTTGCCGTCTGGAGTCTTTGGGCTGTTTGGAGGAAGTTGGGGAAAGGGAAGCACTTTGTCATAATCGACAGGGCCTTTGATTCGGATTTTCGTGTGGTACAGGCCCATGCTTGCATGACGGGGCTGTACCCAGGAACCGCCGAGGTCCCAACTGCTGCAGGCGGCTAATTGAACATCGAGATTAAACTTGCCGGCGAGTTTCAGAGTATATGCAATGTTCTCAATAAATTCATCGCTCATATACGGCGGACCCGCTGGAGGGGCCGCCTTAGTATCGCCCCGTGCCCCCATGTCAAAGATGCACAGACCGCCAATACCTTTTTCACTAAACTGCTTCAATTCACTTTCAAGGTAATCGCGATTTACGTATCC
>DAOUVA010000300.1 GCA_030667885.1 Phycisphaerae bacterium | reverse complement strand
GTGGGGCAGCCGCCGAAGTTGCGTCTTTTCGGTGAGTTGAAAAATACTACCGGCGAAGTTCTGACGGCAGAAAGGATCGAGGAATTAGTTTACGGGATACTCAGCCCCGCCCAGAAAGAGTCTTTCCTGGAACATGGGACACTGGACTTTGCCCATGAAATCGAAGGTGAACATCGTTTCCGAACAAATATATTTCGCCAGCGAGGCTTTATCAGCCTTGCCGCTCGACGCGTCAACACAGTAATCCCGCCGTTTGAGGAACTGCACCTGCCGCCGATACTTGAAAAGATATGTGAGACCAGGCAGGGGCTGATTCTCGTAGTAGGACCTACCGGCTGCGGCAAAACCACAACAATTGCATCAATGATAGACCACATCAACTATACTCGTTCGTGTCATATAATTACGATCGAAGACCCTATTGAGTATCTGTTTAAGGATGCCAAATCGATAGTTTCGCAACGGGAAATCGGGCTTGACGTCAAAGACTATAATGAGGCCTTGACGTATCTGATGCGCCAGGACCCCGATGTGGTTTTCATTGGCGAGATGCGGGATGCCAAAACCGTAAGCGCGGGAATGAGAGCTTCAGAAACAGGACATCTTGTTTTCGGTACAATGCACTCGGCAAATGCGTCGCAGTGCGTTCACCGTCTTTTGGATCTGTTCCCACAAGACGAACGAAATCTTGTAAGACAAACTTTAAGCCTGGCCATTAAAGCAGTCATCAGCCAGACATTGGTACCATGCCTGAAGGAAGGGGTTGACATGATACCCGCCGTTGAAATTCTAATTTCAAATGCGGCTGTCAGAAAACTCATGTCCGAAGGACGCGAAGCCGATTTGCTCAATGTTATACGAAGCTCTCAACAGGAAGGTATGCAGGACCTTACATATAACCTTTGCGAACTTGTTAATGACGGTTCTGTTGACCCAAAGGACGCATATAAACACGCACCAAATAAAGAAGAACTAAAAATGGCACTAAAAGGTATCAAGACCACTGCCAGTGGCATTTTGTAAGATTTAACGGAGCATCTTATGCCGGATTTATTATTAGCAGCTATCGGATACGGTGGCTATATTTCAATATTCAAGTTTATCATTTTCCTGATTATGTTTTTTGCATGGATACCGCTGCTGACCTGGGTTTTCCATGACGCCAAACTAATCGAGACAAAAGAGGTTTTCTGGACAACTATTATTCTGGGCGCCGGAGCTATTGGGGTAATAATCTGGCTTCTTACGCCTGTGTTTATCGTCGGGATGCTGCTCTATCTGATAGCTGTCGGTGGATCAGCTCTGGCTTATGTTAAGCACCGAAATTCTTTGGTATTGGATTTCGACAAAGTGCTTACTGCTGACCACATCAAAAACCTGCTCGAAAGCAAAGATAAGAAAATTGCAAAACTAAAGAACTATATCTTTATAACAGCAAACAAAAATGAAATTCCAGTTCCTGAACCTCGAACGCCGGACTTTTTCGGCTTTAAAATATCTTATGAAATTCTGAGCGATGCTCTCTGGCGAAGAGCAAGCAGCATAGCCTTTTCCCCCACACCTCAAGACTATAACATAGCTTATTACGTTGACGGATCTGTACTTAAACAGCCAAGTATAGGCAAAGAGCAAATGAACTATTTCATTCGCTTCGTCAAGAACCTTGCCGACCTGGACGTTAAAGAAAAGCGAAAACCACAAAAAGGTACATTTAAGATTGCTCAGGGCGAAAATTATACGGAGTGGGAAGTGACCACAGCCGGCTCAACAGCAGGGGAACAGGTCAGACTCAAAGAAATATCACATGAAGAACTGCCAAGGCTAAACGAAATCGGCCTGATGCCCGAGCAGCACGAACAGTTAGCCAGATTCAACCAGATTAAGCAGGGTGTATATATCATAAGCGGCCCGACAAAAAGCGGCATAACAACAACACTATATGCATTTCTGCGAAATCATGATGCTTTCATCAACCATATAAGCAGTCTTGAAAGACAGGCATCCCATAAGCTCCCGAATATATCCCAAAACAGTTTCAGTCTCAGTGACACAGGCACAACAACTTTCGCCAAAAAGCTGCAAACGATAATACGAACGGGTCCGGATGTTGTTGGTATTGGCGAATGCGAGGATGCCGAGACTGCTCAGGTTGCCTGTACTGCCGCCGCTGATGGAAAACTTGTTTATGTTACCATCAAAGCTGACAGTGTGATTCAGGCATATGCCAAATGGATGAAATTCGTCGGCGACAGGAACCTGGCTGCTGGCACCCTTCTCGGCATAAGTAATCAAAGGTTGGTCAGAATACTTTGCAATGAATGCAAGCAGGCATATACCCCGGACAAGGAACTTTTGAAAAAGTTTAATATCAACGCAGAAAAAACAAAAGTTCTTTACCGGGCAGGCAAGGTGTTGTACGACAAACACGGCAAAGCCTCAACATGTGAAAAATGTCAGGGAACTGGTCATTTCGGAAGGATTGGCATTTTCGAAATGATCACACTGAACAACGAATTAAGAAAGGCTCTAACACAAACGAGGTCACTGCCGGAAATCGGCACTCAATTCAGACGTGCAAAAATGCTCTATTTGCAGGAACAGGCACTAAGAAGAGTTATCAGTGGAACCGTAACAATAAATGAAATGATCCGGGTACTTTCAACAGGCAAAGCAAAAAAAACAAAATAATTCTTAGTGAGTCGTGAATTATAGTCGAATCATGAAACGCTAAAAAGGAGATATTGTAATGGCCAGCTTATTAGTGGTGATAATAATATTAGGATGTGCAGCTTACCAGTATTTCAAAGGCACATTTATCAGGGCATTTGCAACAATAATAATCGCTATTTGCGCAAGCATAGCTGCGTTTGCCTTCTTCGAGGTCCTGGCAAATGTATTCATCAGCCGGAGTGACGCCGGTAAATTCCTGTCCATTGTGCCGTGGGCGCAACCGCTCTGTTTTGCTTTGCTCTTTATTATAGTCTTCGGAGCTTTGCAAACAGGCCTGATATTTCTAACGCACCATCAACCGGTTGATTTAGGATTTCTACCTGAACGAATCGGGCGTATTGTGTGTGGAATTTTACTGGGCCTTATGCTATCAGGTCTTTTGCTTACGACACTTGGGATGGCGCCATTGCCAAACAAGTACCCTTATCAGCGATTTGACGGCAAACGCAATAAAGTTCTGCTTAACGCAGATGGCTTTGCGGCTGGCCTGTTCGGTACTATAAGTAAGGGCAGCTTGAGTGGCAAAAGAAGTTTCGCTACTATCCATCCGGACTTCCTCGACCAGATCCATCTGAACAGGCAGATTTCCGGTACTCCGGTTGTCACCAGTAAAACTCCGGCGATAAGTCTGCCAAAACCGACAGAGCCGGCAGTCTGGCCGGCCCCGGAAAGTCTGAACGAACAGATAAGCCAACTTGTTTCGGAGCTGAATCGTCAAGGCAAACTTAAGGATGAGTCAACCAACAAGTTAATATCTATGCCCGGACCTGTCAGCAATGATTATCAACCTACAATAGTTCGAGTAGGAATAAAAAGAACCGCGATGAGTTCCAAATCAAACATAAACGGCGGCGCATTTACGCTATCTCAATTAAGACTTATCTGTAAACAGCAAGGATACGGCGATGAGCTATTAGCCGGAACCGGAATAAACATTTACCCCATCGGACATTTGAAGGCGGCAGACCAGATACAGGTAAGCACTGAAGTAATATTAGACAGTAAAGATGACTTCAAAGATAACGCCAGGGAAAAATGGATTGACTTTGTTTTTTGCATCCCAAGGGATTATGTGCCGGCGTTGCTCGAGTTTAAACAAAACAGTATTGTCGAGATACCGTCGAAGGCTATCGTTACTGCAGACAAGGCACCGTCACCAGTGCTTTTTACCTACACAGCCAAAAGTGAATAAGAACCACAGGTAATCCGAAAACTCCTTACCTGCTAAAAAGCAGGATAGAAATCATGGAGAGGATGGCCTATTAAACCTTCTCCCGGCCAAAATAACTTTCTGGGCCCTGCCTCCGGGATTAGGCTGATAAGATGGAAATTATATAAGCACGAGTATTTCTGCTTAAGTGTTTTCCAGCACTACCACATATACCCTTAGCTGCAAACAACCAATTCTTCCAAATCCAGTTCCATCAGATGCTCAAGATAAGCGTTGAGATCTTCCTCTGAAAAATTGGCGAGAAATTCCGGCTTGGCACTTCTGTTGATTTCACAAATGTAGTCTATCAACTCCCTTTTACTCATAAGCACTGTTCCTTCAAAAGTAGTAAAAACATTATCAACCTACGCAATATCGACAGTGAGCATAATTTTTCTTTAGCCTACCATACAAGGGCCGAAGTAACGACCCATAACGCAAACCACCATATAGCTGACCCGCATTTGCTTCGACTACCATATATAGTCTAAGTAGTGAACCTATGTTGAGCACGTATTTCACTGTCCAATAAAATCGCTTTAGTAGTTTACAAATCAAGACAAAAAAAAATTGCTAAATTTTTGTTTTTCTTATATCTGCATTGGTTCGGACTCAACAGCGACGGAGAAAGCTTGTTTGTTATCGGCCACATGAGAAGTCTTGTAAAAAAGTTATCGGTATCAGTACTTCGAAAGTAAAGAACTGGACAACTAAAGAATTGATTACCGCTTCTTGCCAGTCGGGGCTCTGTTATGGGAGAATGTATCTACTACTTCGTTACTTTGAATCGAATATTGTCCGTTGTTTAAGAACTCGTATTGCTGTCCTTAAGGGCCGGGTCATTTTGTAAGAGCATCCATTTATTTAACTGCTCTCGCATCCTTCTTAAAACAGGCCTGTTCTCAGGTCTATCGGCAATATTGTTGAGTTCGTAAGGGTCCGTTTGCAAATCATATAATTCTTCGGCCGGGTGATGTTCAATAACATCGAGCAGTTTGGCGACTTTGGTATCGAATTTTGCCTTCTCGACCCAGGTGTCCCAAACCTGTTTATGGCTTTCCGGGATGCCGGGGACTTTTGTAAAATGCGTGGTCCATTTGTTTTCCGGGCGAAGGTTCAGGATATATTTATACTGGGAATCCCGAACACCTCGCTGAGGAAAGACATTCATATTCCCGTCACGTGTATGGCTGGCATAAATATACTTGCGGAAGGTTTTGGTTTTACCAGGCAACACATCCAAAAAGCTTTTCCCATCCAGACCTTCCGGCTGCTGCCCACCCGCGATATCGATAAATGTTGGTGTAATATCGACAAAGGAAATCATCGCATCACAGACCGAATGAGGCTTTATTCTTCCGGGCCAGACAGCAATAAAAGGAACATGAATACCGGTATCATATACGGTCCATTTCGAATGCGGCCATTCAGAACCCTGGTCCGTAGTGTAAATGAAAAGGGTATTATCATCGAAACCATATTTTTTCAACATGGCTCTTGTCTGTCCCACCCGCTTGTCCATCGTAGTAATGTCCTGGTAGTAATTGGCCATGGCTCTTCGGGTCAGTTCCGTCTCAACAATAAATGGGGGCAATTGCAGCTTTGCCGGGTCATAGGTTTTATTCGGCTCCCATGTGACATGCGGGCTGCTGTCACCAAGAATCAGGCACAAAGGCGCCTCAGGCTGATTTTGGGCATGTTCTGAAAGAAACTCGTCAATAGCCCCGATATTTAAGCCTTCTCTGCGATATTTTCTGGGATTAGCAGGATTACGAGGTAATCCGGCATCTATATATTCAAAGCAGAAGACTTCTTTTGGCTTGGCATGACGTTTGTTTGCCAGTACTACCCGATAGCCCAAACTGCCCAGATAGGTCGGCAGTGAGGTGACATCATCCCGGCAGACTGTGTGATTTCCCATACATCCATTACGGGCAGGATAAAGTCCCGTCCATAATACCGAACGGGAAGGCGCACATGTAGGCGAAGCGGCGAACATGCCGGAGAACAGCATGCCCTCTTTCGCAAGGGCATCAATATTAGGAATCTTGATATCTTTGTTCCCGTAACAGCCAAGAAAATCTATCCC
>DAOUVA010000284.1 GCA_030667885.1 Phycisphaerae bacterium | reverse complement strand
TTTGGCCGACTTGACTTTGGCTTTGTTTTGCATAAAAAGCTGATAAATTCGTACGTATTCTTTCGTAGGTTGTATATCGTATTGAATATTGCAAATTTGCGGGGATGCCTATGGTATAAGTTTGGATTTCTGTAGTTATGGGCTGTTCCTCCGGACTTATGAATGACTATTGATGGTTTATTGTGATTCTACTCCATTTATTGCGTATTATAACATAAACGAGGCTAAAATCGAGTGAAAACTAAAATAATGTCTTAGACAAATCACTGTCTGCTTGAAAAAAAGTGCCTAATGTGAACTAAAGTGACTTAAGTGAGCTAAAGTTGGATGTTCGAGAAAGACCATCCACTTCACTCACTAAAGTTCACTCAGTGGATGCCACCCGTCATCATGATTTATTCCTTTGATTTAATGGCTTTCCGGTTTATAATCATATCAGTAGCGAGTCGTTCCAAAACACTATACTGACAGGAGGCTTTGAATGAGCGAAGATAGAAAATGTTATTTTTGTGGCTATGATTCAAAAGTAACTTGCTTACCCGAGAAGAGTTGCTCTAATCTTTATGAATGTGAGTATTGCGGGACATATATCTTAGATCGTCAGGGGTTTGACATTTTAAAAAAAGATGAAAATAAGTTTAAAATGGCCTGTGTGCTAAATGAAAGAAGGTTAAAAGGATTTGGGGGAATAGCATTAGACGATGAAACAAAAAAAGAAGAGTTTGTTTACGATTACCCCCGAATTTCAGTAAATGAGCTATTGGATGATTTCCCTCAAAAAGCCAGTGATTTTCTTAATAGAACACTTCTTAATTTGAGCCGATTATCTGGTGACCGACCGTTCAAGCTCATTAAGCTCGATATTCCCATCAAGGGAGGTTGTTTACCGCTTTTTATATCAAATAGCAAAGAATGTTACGCTTTTTTAAATCAGTTGGCGGAGCAGGGATTCATCAGAGCTTTTAATGTTAAAGCAGGGCTTGATTTTAATGTTTTTTCCCTGACCATCAAATTCTGGGAGATGGTAGAAAATATAAAAAAAACAGAAGTGGGTAACAAGCGTGTATTTGTTGCTATGTGGTTTCACGAATCAATGAATGATTACTATAAAGATGGTATTAAAAAAGCAATTGAAGAAGCTGGTTATGAACCAGTAAGAATTGACTTACAGGAATTTAATGAAAAAATATGTGATGAAATCATTGCCGAAATTAAACGCTGCAAATTTCTTGTATCAGACTTCTCTGGGCAAAGAGGCGGAGTATATTTTGAGGCTGGCTTTGCCAAAGGACTTGGCAAGGAAGTTATTTTTACCGTGAAGAAAGATGATGTTAAAAAATTGCATTTCGACACAAGACAATATAATCACATCGTATATGATTCTCCAGAAGACTTGTATAAACAGCTTTATAATAGAATATGTGCAACGATTGTTTAGCAAAGTATCGAGAAAATGTGGATTGACTTATCACCCACTTTACTATAATTCTATTGCTATGATTGAGATTAAAACAGTATTGGTTTTAGGTGCTGGGGCAAGTATTCCATTCGGCTTTCCATCTGGCTGTGATCTTGTCGATATTATTTGCACTCAACTTCTTTCCCATTCATTTCAGGCAAAGAATCGTGTGGAGAAATTATTGATAGACAAATGGTCAAGAAGCTTTCGTATCTTAGATGAAATATATGGCGCTAAAACCCTTTCTACATTTGCCGATAGACTTCTTCATTCCGGAGAGACTTCAGTAGATGCCTTCCTTGAGTCCCAAGGACAAGAATTTATGGAGATTGGTAAAGCTGTAATTGCCGCCTCTTTGCTTCCGTGTGAGCATCAAAAAACACTTTTTATGCATTTCGTGGATACAAGAAGGCTCCCCGGCAAAAATGAGGGGCTAAACAATTGGTATCAATACTTATGGAGCGAATTGAATGCTCCTTTTGAACTTTTTGGGAAAAATCTTTCGGTTGTCACGTTTAATTATGACAGATCCCTTGAACATTATCTATTCACTGCTTTGAGGAACAAATATCCTGATAAAAATAATGAAGAGTACGCTGAAGCAATGCGCACTATTCCAATTATCCACGTACATGGTAAACTTGGTTTCTTGCCTTGGGAATGCCCTGGCACTGACCTCATAGGTGCTGTGCCGTATGACTCGATGTCGGATGCTAAATATCACGGAATTTCGGAAGACCAAGCGGATTATCAATATAGACCTGCTTGGTTTAATAATGCAAGAAATAGTATCAATATTATACACGAAGGCATCGACAAAAGCGAAGAGTTTGACCAAGCACATGATGTAATATCTAAAGCACAACGATTGTTCTTTTTAGGTTTTGGCTATCATCCTACGAATCTAAAAAGACTGAATCCGAGCATCTTGAATAAACCAAAAATGATAAAGGGTACGGTTTGCGGATTGAGTCTTTCCCGTATATTGAATATTGAACGTCAAGCCATTGGTATCTTTAACCGATCGAATCATAAGCTTATTGACACAAAAATATATAATTTTCTCCATGACTATGTATCTCTTACTTCACCTGAGTAATATTCACTTGCAAAAATAGCCAAGTAAAAAGCTCCGATATAGCTCAAGGGCAGGCTCTTTTAATTGATTAATGATGATTGATTATTGGGTTTGAAAGTTCGATTCATTGCAGCCTGCTTGTTATTGGGGTTGAGATTATATAGCATATCCGGGTAACCACGCGGGATTGCCCCTACGAGGAACAGAATCATCATCGGTCAAGGAGGATGTTGTTGAAATTTTGATGAAATGATGGTATTATTAAACCTGAAGCTTGCAATGGTGTTTGTAGGGAGATATGTATAAAAAACTCGGGAGACTGAATCCATGAACCGCCGGGGCATTAATAAGCTACGAAGAGGATTCACATCTTTATTCAAGCGAGACCATCGGCTCAAGGGCTTTACATTAATAGAACTTTTGGTTGTTATCGCGATAATTGCTTTATTGATGGCGATTCTGATGCCGGCCTTACAGCGTGCGAGGAAACAGGCAAGAGCTTCGGTCTGCAAATCGAATCTCAAGCAATGGGGCACGGCGGCGGCACTTTATAACACAGAGCACAACGGCAAGATGTGGCGAATCCCGGACGGAGTGGGAGAATGGATGGAGATGTTGCGCGTGTATTATTCCGACATTGACAAGATCCGCGCCTGCCCGGCGGCAACAAAACCGTGCCAGGACACCGATACTGTTGAGGCCCGCGGCAGCGTCGATACTATGTGGGGTCATAAGGGCCAGCAGGCTGAGTGGGGCGGAAGGCAGAGGGGATATTGGGGCAGCTACGGCCACAGCAGGTGGGTCCAGTTTCCCGGTCCCTCGCATCCGAGCGGATTCTGGGATAGTTTCAATGTCAAGGGCACGCACGATATTCCGGTCTTCGGTGATAGTGCGTTTACACATGCTCTGCCGCGACACACCGATATTATTCCTGTGAAGCCACTTCTGTATCCCGGCGATATTCCACGGGATGCATCGAGCTGTCAAATCTGGAGATTCAGTATCGACCGACATAGCGGGGGGATAAACATTTGTTTCCTGGACAGCTCAGTGAGGAAAATTCCCCTATACATCCTGTGGGACTTGAAATGGAGCCGTGAGTGGGTGCCGCAGCATTATCAGCTGGAAGACATTCCGTGGCTACGTTGACATGGAACAGAGGACTTCTTTATTTGATAATCTTATATCACCATGCCAAAGGGGGGTAAGTACCATCCTTTTAGTAAATTAGATACAGGGATTTCGAAGCTTATATTTAGGATTATCCTACTTTCTTTTATTCGTATAAAAATGTATTATATAGATATCTTTTGAGGAAGGCTGATAATACGAAAGTTTACAGTCTTATACAACTATGATTAAGCTCCTGCTCTCATCTAAAGACACTGTATAGCAGGAGCTTTTTTATTTGAATGAAATATAAATCGCATTTATAGCGGGCTGAGTTACCACACCTCTGTTCCTCCGCTCAGCCCGCTCTTTCCCTTCTGTTTTGCGTTAAAATCCTTAGATACAGCTCGGTGTTAGTCTGGTTATTGAGGAAAGGTGAAACGCATTGCATTGAATGGATAGCGTTTAGTCAGTTCGAAACCATCGTCTATAGTGTGGCATGATTCTATTCATTATTGGTGCGATACATCGCACCCTACCTATGTTGATCTGACTGTTTTTAGGACATCGTCGAATTCTTTCAAGATGGTATGGTCTTTTTGGGTGAGGAAAAGATTGATCAGGAAAATTGTAAGGCAGTTTGCGATGAAGCCGGGGACGATTTCGTACATTTTATCGCTTAAGCCGACCTGTTTCCATAGGACAAGTACTACCGTTCCGGTTACCATTCCGGCCAGTGCCGATTGCCAGGTTGTCTTTTTGCTGTACAGTGCGAAAAGTACCAACGGCCCGAAGGCCGCACCGAAACCGCCCCAGGCGTAGGAGACTATTTCCAGAATCGTGTTATCGCGATCCAGTGCCATAACTAACGCTATAATTGAAATGATAATTACACAGCCCCGTCCAACCAAAATAACTTCTCTCTCGGAGGCTTCTTTCCTTATTGCCTTACAGTAAAAATCCTCCGACAAGGCTGACGATGAAACAAGTAATTGTGAATCTATTGTTGACATAATGGCCGAGAAAATCGCCGCAAGGAGTATCCCGCCAAACCATGGATTAAAGAGGTCGCTTATCATAAAAATAAAGACTTTTTCTTCTTCTCCGCCGCTTAGTCCATCGAACATTGCAATACCTATGAAACCTATAATTACCGCCCCGCACAATGACAGAAAAACCCAGATGACAGCGATGGCCATTGATTTTCCGAGTTTATCCACCGATTTGATTGACATAAATCGTACCAAGATATGCGGCTGGCCGAAGTAGCCCAGACCCCAGGCCATACTGGAAACTATCATACAGATACAAACAGCCAGTGTACCGCCTTGGGGCATCAGGCTTGTCGATATGTCCTTTGACGCCATCGCTTCTGTTATTGCTGTAACTCCTCCTGCGGAATTATAGGTCAGCGCCGGGACTATAATTATCGCAAAGACCATTAACGCACCCTGGAGCAGGTCGGTCCAGCATACCGCTAAAAAACCGCCCATGAATGTATAAGCGATTATGACAAGTCCGCCGATGATTACGGCGAGGTGATACTGGACATTAAAGGTCGATTCGAACAGCTTTCCCGTTGCGACAAGCCCGGAAGATGCGTATATGGCGAAAAAGATCAGTATTATAATTGCTGAAACGATTCTAAGCAGACCGGTCGGGTCTCTGAATCGAGCCTCGAAAAAGCAGGGCAGTGTTATCGAATTGGTTTTTTCCGTATAAACCCGGAGCCGGGCCGAGACCAGCTTCCAATTCAGGACCGTGCCTATGAAAAGGCCGGCCGCAATCCAAGTCTTTCCCATCCCGCCAAGGTAAATCGCTCCGGGCAGGCCCATCAGGAGCCAGCCGCTCATATCGGAGGCCTGCGCTGAAAGAGCGGTGACCCACGAGCCCATGCCGCGTCCGCCCAAGAGATAGTCTTCTATGTTGGACGACTTTCTATAAAAGAAAAAACCGATACCAAGTAAAGCTATAAAATAAGCAATAAATGTAATTAAAGTTGCTGTCGGCATCTTCCTGTGAAAAGTATAGAGGCTCCCTTTATGGTTGCGGAGGCAACTCTAATGCTGGAAATTCAACGTCGCTTGCCAGCTTGACCCATTCGTTATTACCATAGACTCCGGCCTTGGTATAATCGAAGGGTTTGAAGCCAATCTTTAAGGCGGGGGAGTTCGGCTTTAAGCGAAAATCATAATTTTCGGCATCGACGAACAGCGGGTCGGCGATAATAGTATCCGTATCGTGACCTCTGTCCTGCCACTGCTGCATAGTAAGACCGGCAGGTTTGACCTCTTTGCCCGATGTGTTCCAGTAGCAGTTGTCCCGCATTTTCACTCTGACCTCTGTCCATCGGCCGGACATCAGGGGGCCTGTATTCCAATAGACGATGTTATTCTCGAAGATGAAAGACAGATGCTTCTCTACGCGAGTAGCCTGGAGCTGGTGCAGTTTGCTGAAAGCCAGGATATTGTTTCGAACGATATTTTCTTTGCCATAGTGCTGATGGAAGCCGCCTGTCCTGGTATTATAGACGAGATTGTTTTCCATAACTATGCC
>DAOUVA010000466.1 GCA_030667885.1 Phycisphaerae bacterium | reverse complement strand
ACGTTAAGCCAAAGAATATAATGATAAACAACCACGGGACGATTAAGCTTGCTGATATGGGTTTGGCCCGGGCGACGACAGATATCGAGGCCGCACAAAGCGAGCAAGGCAAGGCTTACGGGACGCCTTATTATATTGCCCCTGAACAGATTCGCGGCAAGATAGACATCGACGGGAGGGCCGATATCTATGGGCTGGGAGCTACGCTGTATCACATGTTGACGGGGCGTGTGCCTTTTATGGCAGAGGATTCGGCGGATGTTATGCGAAAGCACCTCAAGGAAAAACTAATCCCGCCGGACCATATAAATACCTCGCTGTCGGCAGGTGTTTCCGAAGTCATTGAAATTATGATGGCCAAGAAAAAAGAAAACCGGTATAACGACATTGAAGAACTTCTGGTGGATTTGAATGCGCTTCGTGAGGGCCAGACTCCGCTTCAGGCTCATAAAAGATTTGATGTTTCAATGCTGCAGCAGCTGGAAAACGGAGATGTAGTTGAAAAGGAAGAAGGTTACAGAGAAGAGGCCGTTGCCCAGTATCGTACGGCGATATTGATTTTGAGCATAGTAGTGGTCGTGTCCTTTGTGATTATTCTTATTCTGTGGTTTAAATAATCAATATCATAGTCGCCGGAGGCACTCCTGCCTGTTTTGGTGAAAGGGGGCGGCAGGAATCGCTTAGGGCGGAGTCAATAATCATTAATATTACCATCCCCGCAAGGTGTCAGCTATGTCTATGAAGGCCGAGAACGGGGACAATAATAAATCAGCTATGCCTCGAGGCGGTGCACATTTTTCGTCGGAGGAGCTTGCTTGTGTCCTCAGTTATTACGGCATCGGCATAATCCTTCAGGTCAAGCCCTTGTGCGGGGGTAATAAACGTGCGCCGAAAATGGCGATAGTTTCCGAACAGGGTAAATACCTTTTAAAACGGAGGCCTAAAGGTAAGGATGACCTATACCGGGTTACATTCGCACACGCAGTTCAAAGTTGCCTTGCAACTAAATCCTTTCCGGTTACATCTCTGGTTGCTACCCGGAAGGAAAACAATACTATCCTTCAATTGAATCACCATATTTACGAGCTTTTTAAGTTCGTTACGGGGACGCGGTATGACGGCTCGCCGGAAGGAACTATCGATGCGGGTCGAAAATTAGCTGAATTTCACAAGCATTTATCGGAGTTCGCCTACGAGGACGCCCTGGGCGGATTAAAGGGTTGCTTCCATGACTCTTCGACCGTTCGCAGGCACCTGAAAATGCTCGGTTCCGACCGGTCCAATCCTAATAAAAAGCTGCGGGCCACGGCCGATACACTTATGACGCTTTATAACGAATCGAGTGTCAGTGTGAACGAGTGCGGCTTTGATTCGTGGAAGCAACAGGTCGTACACGGGGACTGGCATCCGGGTAATATGCTCTTTTCCAAAGACAAGCTCGCGGCGGTGCTTGATTTCGATTCTGTGAGGATTGCTAGGCCACTGACAGATTTGTCGAACGGGATGCTTCAATTTTCTATAATCGGGGGCAAGCCGAACCCGGCTGACTGGCCGGATTATTTCGAGAAGGACAGACTCGTTCAGTTCCTCAGCGGATACCGCGAAGTAATAAAGCTGAATGAAGAGATGCTGGATTCGCTGATTGATTTGATGATTGAAACGATGATAGCCGAGGCGGTGCTGCCGATAGTGGCGACTGGGTTCTTCGGGCATCTGAGCGGTGAAGGCTTTTTGAAAATGATTCTGCGTAAATCGAACTGGCTTAATAAAAACCATAATAAGCTGGTGAAAGCAATTCGTGAGTGAATGGTATTTCGAGAATCCGAACTTCGATTTTTTTAAAATTGTGTTTGAGTTGGGGGGTTTCCCATTGATTATTGCCAGATTGGCAGCATTTCACTTTTGAGCTTGACTTGGTAACAAAACCGGATAGAATACGCAATTTGCCTCTTAGCGTGTATTGAGGATGTGGTAAGGCCCCTTTGGATAGTAAAAACGTACCTAATGGGGGTAAAGTGTATCTCGGATGAGATTTTTTTTTTTTGAAAAACAGGAAATAAAGTAAGGAGAAGACAGTTGGGTTATAACTGCGTTGTACTGATTAAGCAGGTTCCGGATACGAAGAGTATTACGGGCGATGTGATGAACGACGACGGTACGGTTAAGCGTTCGGCACTTCCGGCCATTTTCAATCCGGAAGACCTTAATGCACTGGAACTGGCTTTGGAGATAAAGGACGAGTTCGGCGGGCATATAACGGTTATTGCGATGGGGCTGCCGGCGGCAAGCGCGGTCCTTCGGGATTCGCTTTTTCGCGGTGCGGACGAGGCGATTTTGGTAACGGACCGCCGATGCGCGGCGAGCGATACATTAGCAACGAGCTATATTCTGAGCTGTGCGGTGAAGAAAATCGATTACGACATTGTTCTTTGCGGGCGGCAGGCGATTGACGGTGATACGGCGCAGGTCGGGCCTCAGTTGGCGGAGAAATTGGGCGTTACGCAAATTACATACGTCGAGAAATTGATAGAGCTGGACGGCAGGACGATAACGGCGCAGCGGAATATCGGGAACGGCTGGCAGCAGGTCAAAGCGGAACTGCCGGTGCTGCTTACTGTAATGGGCGACGCAAATGAGCCGAGAGTTGCGGCGGCAAAGATGATGATGAAGAATAAAAAAGCACTTACACCGATTGAGGTAGAGGGAAAAATCAAAGCGGAGAATACGGAGGCCGGAGAGGCGGATATTAAGGAGCTGGCGGAACATAAATGCAACAAATTAGTAGAGGAAGGTTTGTTGATTAAGCAATGGGACCTGGATTTTCTTGAGGCTGATTTGAACTGGTGCGGGCAAAGCGGCTCGCCAACAAAAGTGCATCGGATTCAGAGCGTTGTTTTATCGGCGAAGGAAAGTAAGGAAGTTGAGCCGAACGATAAGGGGATATCGGATATGATACACGAATTGATTGAAGAGAAGACGATAGCGTGAGGGAAAATCAGAAATCCGAAGCACGAAATCCGAAACAAATTCGAATAACAGAAATTCAAAACAGAAAGAAACGGTGGGGCAAGCCCCACCCTACAAATGGCCGCGAAGGAATGATCCTCGCTAAAGAAATGCGGGAGCAAACGGAAGATAGAAGACGGAAGACAGGACTTTACATGGATATTACGAGAGACGAGATATGATAGAAGTGAACAGAAAAGGTGAGGTTTGGGTATTTGCCGAGCAGCATAACGGGCAGTTAGAGGACACGCCGATAGAATTGATGAGCAAGGCGCGGCATTTAGCTGATATTTTAGGTGTTCAATTGGCGGCGGCGGTATTAGGCGATAATGTTAAAGAGCTTGCGGGCAAGATGATACACTATGGGGCGGACAAGGTTTATCTGGTTGAGGATCCTTTGTTAGGAGTGTATCAGACGAACAGTTATGCCAAGGTGATGTACGATTTAATCCATAAGTATGAGCCGCAGATTGTGCTTTATGGGGCAACGATAGCCGGT
>DAOUVA010000264.1 GCA_030667885.1 Phycisphaerae bacterium | reverse complement strand
GGCCGGGTCGTCTGGAGTTCGATAGACCTCGACCAGTACAAAACGTGTTAAATCATCTTGTTGTTGGATAATATCGAACCGTGCAATACCCGGCTCCTGAATGCTGTCACGAGCGTTTTCAAGGGTGGCATTCCGAAATGTCTCAACTTGATTAGATTTTACATGAACAAAAACGTGGACTATCAACATAACATTCTCCTTACAGTTTCATCCAAACATGTGAAGTTTACCAAATAAGCTGCCTGTAAACAAATGATTCTTACGGTCTCTAAAATCGGCTCATTTTATTTGTGAATTTTCACGAGATGTCCATCAATGTTAAACTCCTAAAATGTAATTAAAGGACCAAAACGTCCTTAGGGATATCATAAGGTTAGCTTTCGAATATCGGACCATAAAATTAAAAGAGAATACCCGCTATAGCACTAAATTGTCTTGACATAGCTGTTGATATTTTGTATACTTAATATGTTGTGAGTGCAAGTAATGGCGGCTTACGCTATAAAGCATTAAACACGAAAATGCATGTGAAGGCACTATGCAATATGGAGACTGTGTGAAGAAAAGCTGATAATAAATCACCTGTCTCCTTCTTTTTTGCGCTTCTTAAAAATAGTATCCAATCACTTATTCTTTTATTCTTTTTGTTTTAACTCGCCAATAGGCGACACGGTGTTAAACGAAAGCTATGGTTAGGTGTTCTGCTTTCGATTTATGGCTGACTGCGTGGCTCTATACCTAGCAGGTGGCGCACAAAGAAATCCATACGCCGCCGTCTGGCATAAGGTATTTCGCCAACACCATGGCCGCGACCCGGCACGACCAGCATATCGAAATCCTTGTCTGCCTTAATAAGCGCATCGATCACCTGCATGGTTGAAGCGGGGTCCACGTTCTTATCGAGTTCTCCTACTGTAAGCAGAAGTTTGCCTTGTAGTTTATGGGCTTGCGTAACGTTCGATTGTTCTTCGTAATGCGGCCCAACAGGCCAGCCCATCCAGAGTTCGTTCCACCAAATTTTGTCCATTCGGTTGTCATGACAGCCACAGTCAGCGACAGCAACTTTATAGAAATCGCCATGAGCCAGTAGTGCGCGCAAAGCGCTTTGCCCGCCCGCTGAACCACCATATATTCCAACTCGTTTAATATCCATCTGAGGATACTTTGCGGCAGCCTCTTTCATCCACAAAATACGGTCGGGAAAGCCTGAGTCGCCGAGATTTTTCCAGCAAATGTCGTGGAATGCTTTTGAGCGGTGCGAGGTGCCCATACCGTCAATCTGCACAACAATAAAACCAAGTTCAGCAATAGCATGCTGGCGGGTCTTTATACCGAAGGATTTTGGAACAAAAGCCCCGTGCGGACCGGCATAAATCTGTTCGATCACGGGGTATTTATAATTCGGGTCGAAATTGCCTGGGCGAATAATAATCCCATAGATATCCGTTTTACCATCTCGACCTTTTGCGACAAATCGCTCTGGTGGATACCAACCGGTTTTAAGCAGTTCGCTCCAGTCGGCCCGTTCCAATTCGCATATTAGTTTTCCATCGTTCGCATCGCGTAAATCAGTAATGGGGGGCTGATCAACCCTGGACCATCGGTCGAAGAAGAACCGGCGATCCGGCGAAAACACGACTTCATGTGTACCATCTCCTTCGGTCAGTACGATAAGGCCTGAACCGTCAAAATTTACACGGCAGAGATGTACATAGTAAGGATCCTGTCTTTCGCGGATGCCGCCTGCTCTAAACCATATTTGTCTTTTGGCTTCATCGACGTTCTCGACACCGCGCACGACCCACTGTCCTTGAGTGATTTGTTTTTTTACACGACCGGTTTTTGCATCGTAAAGATAGAGGTGGTTCCAGCCGTCGCGTTCCGACATCCATATAATTTCCTCCTCTGAGTCGAGGTAATGACTGAATCGCTTGCCTGCATAATCTATGAATGTTTTACTCTGTTCATCCACGATGATGGACGTTTCGCCGGTATCAGCGGTTACGCTTATGATGTGCAGTACCTGGTGACCACGCTGATTGTAGAGGAAAGTGAACCGTTCTGAGTCTGGCGACCAGCGAATATCCGAAATACTCCAGGGATTCTCGAAAAGCTCATCTGAAACAGGAATTTGACGTTTATGAATGACATTGAACAATTGTGGCTTTGAAATCGATATGCCATCGCCGGGTTTGGTGTAAGAAATTGTGTGCAGCTTGGGTTGTAACTGGTCTTTGGGTGACGATTCGATAAGATAAATCTTTCTGTCGTCACCTTTGCGAACACGCAGCACGACAATTTTTTCAGAATCTCCGGACCAGCGAAAACGTTTCGAATATGCGTCTTCTTCAGTGCCGTCGCTGCTAAGAGTAAACTCCTCACCGCTTTCAATATTCCGAACACAGAGGTTATAGTCTTTTATAAAGGCGAGCCATTTCCCATTGGGAGACTCACCACTTTGCTTAGTTTCTTTCTTTGCTTTTCGTTTGATAGTCCTATTATCAAGGTTCTCGTCTATCAGGGCATCTGCTGCTTCTTCAGTGGCGACAAACACTGTCAGGATCTTTCCGACGTCGTCAGTTACCAGCCAGGCGTGTCCCGCAAATGTATGCTGCTGATGAGCCTGGTCGGTATGGATCGTAGCATAGTGACGTCGCTGACCCTCGGAATCCAGCCAATAAACCTTCACATCGTTCTTGGTGCGATTAATGAATGTGATGGAAGTCTCTTGCCCGGTCCGAATGCTTGCACTGATCCGGGCGAGCGGTTCAAGCGATGTAATCGCTTGTTCCTCCTGTGGAACCTCTTGAATCTCATAATTTCTCAAATCACATTTCCACCTTTTGCCTTGACTTCTAAACAAAAGCTCTGAACCGGATTTGCTGAATCCGAGATTGTCAATTGGAAGCCGATCTGCCTGTATTTCTTTTCCTGTGGCTTTGGAGAGTTCTGCGGCAAGGGACTTATGGTCAAATGCCGGTCGTCGTATGCCGGCTTCTGCATTGATAAGTATAAACTCACGACTCTCTTCGCTCAGATCGTTGCGATACCAGAACTGCGTATTGTCCGGCAGCCAATGCGGAACAATGCGGCTCTTAAATACTTTATTGGCTGTGGTTTTATTCAGATTTAAAGCGCGATCATAGTCGCTACGGGTTCCCTGGGCTGCGGCGTTCTGAGTCGGAACGAGAGACGCCGCTAACAAGACAGTTTGGATTAGAGTGTTTAGTCCAATGGGAATGTTCATGGTTTCTATCCTACCTCCTGCTTTTCATATTAAGGCGTATTGTCTTGGCCTTTGCTACGAACTCACAATACTTAATACCTTAAGCTCGTGAGGCCGCATCTGTAGTAACATATCAGCGTTGACTGCATTCTGTTGCCCGGTTTGGGGGTCAAGTAAATAACGCTGCCCTTTAGCCGATGCGGTCAGCCTGAATGAGATGTGCTCTTGACCTTCGTTAAAGATTATGTAGTAGTGGATTCTGTCTTTTACAACGTGACGGACTCTAAGGTCTGGCTCAGCAGGCGTAAAGTTGATGTCTTTAGGTATAAAGCTCTTAATTTTCTGGAGTAGCAAAGTTTTGTTATCGGCTTTTTCCCAACGGAAAAGGCGACCGGCCTGTTCTAATGTTTGCAGCGCCTCTTTTGCTTCTGGAGGTGGATCAAATTCAACAATTAGTGCCTTATAGTGCATACCTGCGATATGGATACCGTCCGGTCCGACGCTCGCATCTTCCCACAGGTGCCTGGCTTCAAGATAATTGAAGTCGAGCTGGTTTTGGAAGCAGACTTTGGCGGCTTGCCACGGCAAGTGGTCGTTAAGGCCGAGGATCGCAAGCGAGCAGACATGTTTGCTGTCAGTGTTCAGCCAACACAGGCGGCGACTCGCATCAGCAAAGGGCTTATATTGTTTCCACCAGGGACTGTTGGGGCCGACATCAGGTGGACGCTCATCGATGCGAGGTCCTCTAATCGAGTAGTAAAAGGCATGTGGAACCAGCATGTTACAACCGCGGGCAATCAGCCAGTTGGTCAGCCATTTCATTTCATCGAAAGTAAAATTGTGCCCAAATGCACCGCAGTATTCGTTCAAGTTCCGCCTTCTGCCAAGATGGATCATCGCCGAAGAGGCGCACTTGCCCTGAGTTGATTGGGAACCCTCTAAAGCATTGGCTTTGTTCGGTTCAATATAACGCCAGACAATGTCTTGTCCCGGTGTGTGAAAATGTCTCAGATGCCCTATATCGTCGGGGGCGGCCGGGTGTCCGGTTAGGCCGATGCCGTGAGAATCACACCACTGAGATATCTGCCCGTAAAATGTTTCTTCAAGCCTTGCTTGCAGGGCGCGAAAGTAGTCACGGCGATACCGATCGGCACCCGGTTCATCCTTGTACCATAGGGCAGGAAGGTAGGGGGCGAAGTCATAGCCAAGAAATCGATTTACATGTTCGAGTATGCCCGTTGTCCCGGGCACCGCCCCTCGTTCCGAGCGTTTAGCCAGGAAAGATGGCTCATCCGTAAATACGGCATGAATTGTTTTTCCGAAATGTCCTTTAAACTCATCGTAGTAACGCTGATAAACCAGTCGAATAAAACAAGCCACAGCCTCCGGATTAAGAATGTCTGCTCCGGGTGGTGAGTTCTCTGGAACTTCTTTATGGTTAGCTCGTCTGGGCGGATCATCCTCAAGGAAGTGTAATCCACGAATAATAGAATACCCGTCCCTGATAGCTCTATCAACGATAGCTATACGATGTCCGTTTCGTTTGCGTTTAATAATAGCCACGAGATTTTGGCCCCGAGCAAGCTCAGGTTCTCCATTGGTGCCGATATGTATATCGTATTTCCCAGTGCCCGGTTCTGCCTCATCAAGGTCAATGGCAAAAAGGCCGCGTGTCCGAAAAGCTGCGTTCTCTTGGACAACCTGTCCGCTCGATGAACCGCTCGGATACATACCTTCATCATACAGTAATACCCACATGCCGTGTTTGGCCGCCTGTTCGATAGCAATACGCATGAATTTAATCATGTTCCTGCTCATCCAGCCGATGCTTTTGGGCAGCCCTGCCCGTGGATGAATCAGGAATCCATAGACGCCATGTGCCCGGAAATCTTCAATTTGGCGTATAATTTCTTGTTCCGAGAGTTTATCGTTCCAAAACCAGAACGGACACAGAGAAAACTCTACTGGAGGGTTCAGCCAACCAGTGGAAATCCTTGCCATGTTGACCTTTTTGCTTGATCGGTTAGTACCTCTCGTAGCATAAACTGTAGCCGCTCCGATAGTCCCTGCCCCCACAGATACTAAGAAACGGCGTCTGTCCATATAGCGCGAAGTTTGTGGTTCTATTTGATCCATGATTAATGGTTCTCCGGTTTAATTTCACTGTTTCTATTGTCCGACTCAATGCACCTTAATGAGTTGTTTAATAGTGCCTACTACGGCCTCCTGTTTCCCCACCTATATAAATATACAACCAAACAGCAACTCTTTCAAGTTCTAACAGAAAATGATGACCATGAGTGATATTAAGGTCGCGTAAACCGACAGGTATAAATGGTAAATCCAGTTGACAATTTATCCATGAAGGCGTAAGATATATTCACTATTTTTTGAATTACTTTTTTTAAATACTTTGAAAGGTAACCTCTTATGAATAAAAGCATTCGTTGTACCTCAGTATTCTTAGCCTTATGTTTCACTTGTGTAACGGTTTGTGCCGCGGAAACAAACAATCCCTTTATTGGACGCTGGGCATTGACGATTCCAGGCGGCGGTGCCGGCTGGCTCGGTGTTGAACAAATGGACGGGGAACTCAAGGCAAGCATTCTGTGGGGTGGGGGAAGTGTAGTTCCTGTCACCCGAGCCAAAATGGATGGGGACGCCCTGAAGCTCGAGCGTGATTATAAGATTAGACGCAGAGACGACAAAGGCAAGGTTATTGAGACTATTCCTTTGACGGAAACGATTATTGCAAGAATCTCGGACGATATGCTGAGTTTAACTCAAATTCGGCCTCGCTCGAATAGAAAAGGTGTTGATCGGAGAGAATTTACTGGCAAGCGGATTCCTCCGCTGCCTCCGAAGCCGGATATGTCCAAAGTTAAATACGGCGAGCAAATAGTGCTGTTCAATGGAAACAATCTTGATGGATGGAAGTTGACTAATCCGGGGCAGACCAACGGTTGGTCGGTAGAAGATGGGATTCTTGTTAATAATCCTGTTCAGCAGGAAGGAAAACGTCATATTTCCTATGGAAATCTCCGCACAGTAGCCGAATTTGAGGACTTCAACCTGAAATTAGAAGTAAAGGTTCTCAAGGGGGAGAACAGCGGGATTTATCTGCGAGGTATCTATGAAATTCAGGTCAGCGATTCGTATGGCAGAAATCTCGATTCACATAACATGGGAGGAGTTTATAGTCGAATTAAACCCAG
>DAOUVA010000257.1 GCA_030667885.1 Phycisphaerae bacterium | reverse complement strand
CTTGACCTTTTTTACAATAATGTTAAGAGCACGGCTGTAAAGCCGGTAGAAGTAGGTAGGCCTGGGAGCAATTGTGGTGTTCTTACAGATGTTCCAACTCGGCGAGATTTGCAAAAGGGATTCGAAGGGTATATCAGGACGTTCCTGCGAATTTGGAATCGGGAGCTTGCACCTGACGGTGAGTTTCGATTGCAGCTGATTCGACCGGGCGGGAACATACCTATGGTTGCAATAGTATTCTCAACACAAGAGAAAAAGAGACCTCTCGCGCCTCCGAAAGAGTCTGAAACAACCCAATGGCACAAACTCTTGGAAGAGCTTGAGGAGACACTACATGTGCCTGTTAGCAAAAGAGTCTATGTTGATGGGGTAGTGCGAGGCGTTTCTGATACTGACATCATGATTGTCAAACGCGATGAAAGACGGCTATGGACGCGGAGTATGGCTAGGGAAGATGCCGAGGCGACATTGCTGCAGGCAATACATTTGCAGGAAAGAAGCAGGGGGCAACGTTGACCAGACCACATTTGAGCAAAATTGATTCCTGGGCCAGTTTTGAGACCAGAATACTCAGAGTGATTGTGTTAGCGCTTGAGATATTGAGGAATAGTGAACGTGATTTAACAGAGGAAAACGAAGACAAACTTAATTATGAACTCTATTTTTGTATGCTTGAAGCCATTCGGAGGTTAGGCGGTGAAGATAGCGGGATAAACTCACCTCCTGCTTATGAATGTTGGAATCAGCCGCTCGAAGGAGAAGAACTTCTTGATGTGGCGCGAAAGAAACGCCCGGATTTTCAATGGGGGTATATTAATCATTCGGAGCCCAACCCAAGGAAGAGTGCAAAACACTATTATATTGAATGTAAAAGATTAGGTACGCCAATAAGAAATGATTGGGTATTCAACATAAATTATATATCAAACGGAGTATTAAAATTTTTGAAACGAAAGTGGAATTATGGCAGGGCATCTTCATCAGGAACGATGATTGGGTATATCCAGAGCATGGAAGCAAAGGATATTTTGGCCGAAGTTAATGAAGAAGCAGGTAGAAGTAATATATCTGAGATTGAGTTAAGCCACGAAGGCTGGAGAAAAAACGGCGTAAGCAGATTGGGCCATGAGTTTGATCGTCCAAACGTACCTCCTTCGCCTTTTAAATTACGACATTTTTGGTTAGATTTGCGATAATAACATACATTGGAAATGACTCTTTCTGAGTATATCTTTTGCATAATGATTACGGCAACATTGATATAATTATGATTGATAAATGAAAGGTTGCAGATTTGGATTTGAGATTGTTCATCCTTCGGCGGTGCTTCCCTCGACTTCGCTTGGGACAGGCAGGGCAGGCTACGTTCAGAGATGGCATTTGTGGGGCTGGGTGGGGGCAAGAGACTCTATGCTAACTATATAAGGCACAATGTATAAAGCGTGGGTTTTTAGTAACGGGCGAATAAAGTACGATGGCAAAATCTATGATAGCCCGTCCACAGTTGGCAGCTTAGTTCGTGGTGGAAAGGCAACGAACGGCTGGCGATTCTGGAAATACAAGAACAAATCCGGTGAATTAGCATATCTGTCAGAATTGAGGAAGTAAGAGGGGCTTTGGTTGTTCGTGAGGGTTGTAGGTGCGGTTTGTATTTAGCGCCAATCGCTTGGGTAGGAGATGGATTCGGGTTGGATGCGAAACTTTCTGCAGAGTCCATCCAGAAGTGTTTCCATTCTCTTTATCTGAGAGTCGGTCATGGTCATGGTTTTGCCGTCGGTAATAATGCAGACGCGTATAGTCTGGCTGGTTCCGTACCATGTTGGGCCGGGTATGAGGGGCCATTGCCTTTTCCACTTTTCCGTAGCCTGTATTTGCCCGTCATCGCCGCCATCGCCGTTACATAAACAGAAGTGGAAGTTAACATCGTCAGGACTGGCCAGGCCGCTGTGTGCTGCCAACTGCTCAATGTTGCCTGATTTGGTGCCGCTGTAGTAAACCTCGATACGGTTCCAGCGGTCCGGGGAATGGACGGCAGGGGATGAAATGGCTTTTTGGATAGGGTCGAGCCGGTAATATGTCCAAAGGGAAAACGCGCCGGCGGAAGGGGGGTGATGACCCAAGGCCATAAGAATTATCGCCCCGACTGTCATCGAAGCCAGCAGCATAACCAGAACTTTTGTTACTCTTGACTTGTTCGCTATAGTCTCATCCATGAGAGTCAGCGTCCCAACTTTCTTTATTAAATATCGTCCTTGAACTCAATAGCCAACAGATGCTCAGGTTTTTACTCTACACCAATAAAATTTATTCTAAAATAACCGATGCACAATATCTTCCTTATCCAAATGAAAGCACAATCCTTTATACAATAAACATCGGCACCTTCCAACGAATTACTCCAAATTTTGACGGGAATTATCTAAATTATCTTTGCATGTTTGCCAATTTGCAGCTTCGTCCGAAAACAACGTGAAAATTCTCTATGATATAGATGCGCCTTAAAATTTTGTAAGCCATGAAAAAATGAAACACCTCACAGATAGCCTGTTATAAATATGTTGATTTATGAAATTGTGGTTTGTAAGATTTAGTTTGCGAATCCAAAATGATAAGCCTGCTGTAAAAGCGCAGGACAAAAAGATTCCCGCATTTTTGGGAATTAGAAAAGGGAGCTGTGTAATAATGACAAGTTATTTGGAAACAGGAAGAAAAGAAGTTGTGCCGGAATATGATACCGGGCAAGATTTGTTTCGACCGTTGTCTGCCGAGCAAATCGCTCAATTGACCGGGCAGGGATGCAGCTGCGAGGACTGGTCGGGAGTCCATGTTGCCGACGGCTTCAAAGCGGAAACAGTGAAATCAACGCACTTTTGCGGGCGGGTAAAATTGGGTGTATTTGAAAAGCAGGTTTCATTTTTCGGCGGGGTCAAGAAGCCGGCCGGGATTAGTCATGCTACGATTCACAACTGCACTATCGGTAATAACGTATATATAAGTCATGTCCGGAACTATATCGCCAACTATATAATCGAAGACGAAGTGGTGATAGATAATATCGACCTGCTTGCGGTGGAAGGAAAAAGTACGTTCGGTAATGGGACGGAGGTTGCGGTTGTAAATGAATCAGGCGGCAGGGAGATACCGATTTATGACCGGTTATCGGCCCATACTGCTTATGTAATAGCGTTTTATCGGCACCGGCCTGAAGTAATTGGCAGGCTGCAGCAAATGGTGGCCGACTATTCGGCCTCTGTTAAAAGCTCTATGGGTGTTGTTGGTAAGGGGGCCAGACTTATTAACTGCCGGATTATCAAGAACGTTAAAGTGGGTGCGGCAAGTGTGATAGAGGGTGTGAGCAGATTAGAGAACGGCTCGATTAACAGTTGTTCGGAGGACCCGGTTTATATCGGGCCGGGTGTTTTTGCCGAAGATTTTATTGTTTGTGACGGGGCGAAGATTACGGATGGGACAATAATAGATAAATGCTTTATAGGCCAGGGGACCGAACTGGCAAAGCAGTATTCAGCGGAGAACTCGGTATTCTTCGCGAACTGCGGCGGTTTTCACGGCGAGGCCTGTTCGATATTCGCCGGGCCTTATACCGTGACACACCATAAGTCCACGCTTCTGATTGCCGGATTGTTTTCCTTTTTAAACGCCGGCAGCGGAACCAACCAAAGCAATCATATGTATAAACTGGGACCGACCCATCAGGGGATTATCGAGCGAGGCTCGAAGACGGCGAGCGATTCGTATATCCTCTGGCCGGCCAAAGTCGGGGCGTTTACCGTAGTGATGGGCCGGCATTATAAGAATTCGGATACTTCTGATTTGCCTTTTTCGTACCTTATCGAGCATGAAGACGAAAGTGTTCTTGTTCCCGGCGTTAATTTGCGCAACGTGGGTACGGTTCGTGACGCGCGGAAATGGCCGAGACGTGACAGGCGAAAAGACGAAAGGAGACTGGACTATATAAATTTCAAACTTTTAAGCCCATATACGATTCAAAAGATGCTCAACGGCTGCCGGTTGCTTGCGAACCTCAAAGCGACATCCGGCCAGAACACCGATTACTTTACCTATCATAGTGTCAAGATTAGCAACTCGGCGCTGGACAGAGGGATTAGACTATACCGGATAGGTATTGATAAATTCTTAGGCAATTGTCTGATTAGCCGGCTTGAAAACAAGCAGTTCAGGAATGTCGATGAGCTTCGAGAGGCGCTGAAGCCGGAAACCAAAGTTGGTCCCGGGAAATGGGTGGACCTGGCCGGTTTGTTTGCGCCGGAACGGGCCGTGCAGAAGGTGCTCAGCGATATTGAAAACGGTGTTATCGACTCACTGGAACATCTGGCAGAAGCATTTGAATCCATGTATAAAAGTTATCCTGCATACGAATGGGCCTGGGCGGCCAATGTTTTGCAGCAGCATTTAGGCAAAATGCTTGACAGGATTACGGCGGATGATATTATTGGGCTGATAACTAAGTGGAAAACGGCTGTCATAGAGCTTGATCGGATGATTTATGCCGATACGAAAAAAGAATTTGCCGAGACCGCTCAAATAGGATACGGGCTTGACGGCGGCAAAGAAACAATGCAGCAAGATTTCGAACAGGTGATAGGGACGTTTGAAGAAAATAATATCGTTTTGGAAATCAAAAAACATATATCCGGCAAGGCAGCACTTGGAGATGAGATTATCAGTCAAATACAACAATTGAACGGGCAGTAGCGGAGAATATTTCCCAGGTGTTGCTTTACGAATAGATATATTAATAATGTACGATATTTAGACGAGGACAAATTTATGAGAGTGATAATTGAGTCGAATTATAAGTTGGCATCCCAATGGAGCGCTAATTATATAGCCCAAAGCATCAACGAATTTGGACCCAGCCAGGCCAAACCTTTTGTGTTGGGTCTTCCGACGGGCTCTTCGCCGCTGGGAATATACAAAGAGCTTATAGAGCTGAATAAGAAAGGTACGGTTTCTTTCAAAGATGTTATTACGTTTAATATGGATGAGTATGTGAACCTGCCCAAGGACCATGCTGAGAGTTATTATTCGTTCATGTGGAACAACTTTTTCAGCCACATAGACATTAAGAAAGAAAATGCCAACATTCTCAACGGTAACGCCGATGACCTCGATGCCGAATGCGCGAGCTATGAAGAAAAAATAATAAAGGTCGGCGGAATAAGGCTGTTTCTCGGGGGTATTGGTCCGGACGGCCATATAGCTTTTAATGAGCCGGCTTCGTCATTATCTTCGAGGACTCGCGTTAAGAAACTGACTTATGATACCCTCGTGGCAAATTCGCGATTCTTTGGCGACGATGTCAACAAAGTACCCAAGACGGCCTTAACTGTCGGTGTAGGGACTGTTATGGACTCCGAAGAGGTGCTGATTATTGTTAACGGCCATAATAAAGCCCGCGCATTGCAGCATGCCATTGAAGGCGGCGTAAATCATATGTGGACAATCAGCGCTCTTCAAATGCACCACAGGGGCATTATAGTCTGTGATGAAGAGGCAGCGGTTGAGCTGAAAGTCGGGACGTTAAAATACTTTCAGGACATAGAGTCGGAGAATCTCGACCCGGCCACCCTTCTGAAATCATAAGCGCTGATTACAATAACGGATTATCGGGGCTGAGGTGCCATCATCGGTGGTGCCGATGGTGTCGGCTCTTTACCTGGCGGGTAAACTATGTTTGCCGCGGCCTTTAGCGAATCGGTATATTTCTGGGTCATCTCAGCCTGTTTTTTCTGCGCCAGTTGTTGTATGAGGCCGGCTTTTGCCTGTTCGAATGAAGTGGTGCCGGCGTCTTTGTGGTCTGTGACCTTTATTATATGGTATCCGAAACGGGTCTCGACAAGATCGCTTACCTTTCCTTTTTCCATCGCGAATGCGGCTTTATCGAAAGGCGGTACCATTCGACCTTTGCCGAAGAAGCCCAAATCACCGCCGTTTACAGCCGAACCGGGGTCGGCTGAATTGGCTTTGGCTAATTCGGCAAAGTCGGCCCCTTCTTTGATTTGTTTAAGCAGGTCCTCGGCTTTCGCTTTGGCCTTTGCTTTTTCCTCGTTGGGGTCGGCGGCATCGGCTTTTGGCGTTATGAGGATATGGCTTGCTCTTACCTGTTCTTTTGTCTCGAACTGCGTTGGATTTTCATCATAGTGCTTTTTGGCATCTTCTTCAGTTATATTAATTCTGTCGGGGAATTGGCTTTGGAAAAGTTTCTGTTGGCCTAATTTCTTTCGAAGTTCATTTTTCCAATCATCAAAAGCAATTCCCTGGCTCTCGGCCAGGTTTTTTAGTTCTTCTACTGATAACGGCGGTCTCTGTGCAGAGGCTATCTGTTCTATCTGTTTGGCTACTGCTTCATCGGTAATTACTATATTGCTTTCTTTTACTTTTTCATCTAACAATTGCATGGTAATCATTTTGTCGAGGATTTGCTGCTTGATCTGTTTTTCGAATGCCTGAGCAAAGGCCGGTGGAAGCTGTTTGTTCTG
>DAOUVA010000247.1 GCA_030667885.1 Phycisphaerae bacterium | reverse complement strand
TGCATTCTTTGGGCCAAAACGCCGGTATGAATATATGGCTGCCGATGCCTTTTAGTAAGCGGGCGAAAATTACATTGACCAACGATGGCGAAAAGGATGTCCCGTTGTTTTATCAGATTGATTATACAATCGCGGACAAGCACCCGGCTGATGTCGGCCGGCTGCATGTGTTGTTCCGCAGAGAAAATCCTACAACGATAAAGAAGGACTTTGTAATGCTTCCCAAGCGAAATAACAAAGGCCGCTTTATGGGTGCACTCATCGGCATACGCAACATGACGCCCGGCCAGTGGTGGGGTGAAGGTGAGATAAAGATTTATATGGATGGCGACACCGACTTTCCTACGATTTGCGGTACCGGAAGCGAAGACTACGTGTGCCTCTCCTATGGTATGCAGCAGACACCGTTCCTTTATAATGGCTGCAGCCTGAATGAGAAAAACTTTGTCTCGATGTATCGCTGGCATCTGCCTGATCCGATTTTGTGGCGAGAGGAATGTCGCATAACGATTCAGCAGATTGCATGGAAGAACGGCCTGGCCGAAACGCAGGATGACTGGTCGTGTGCAACGTTCTGGTATGAACCTGTCCCCAGTGCTGCGCTGCCCATGATGCCGGGCGTACAGGCGCGGACAGCGGACATTTGGCAGGATTAGACGGGCTTCAAGGAGAGTTGGAATACGATGAGTAGAATTCAGGAACCTGCACGGCTGATGACTCTATGTTTGTTGGTTGTTGGTGCTTTTGGCACGGCGCTTTGTGCAAAGCAGGAGAGCCCGGTCTATTATGACGTCAAGGACGTTGGCGAACCGGTAGATGCAACATCTTTGATACAGCCCTGGAAGGTCGTCTCTCTGGATGCCGAATACGCAGGACAGTGGGTTTTGGCGTCTGACGTGGACGGTGATGGCCAGGTTGAAATCGTCAGCTCCAGGAACGTGAACAAAGGCGATGTTCATTACACCAGTACCGCAGTAGCGCAGAAACTGGACGGCTCAGTTTTATGGAAGTGGGGCGATCCGTCTATCGGCCGTAAGATTTGGCACCACGATGTGGCATGTCAGATTCACGATTGGGACGGTGACGGCAAGGACGAGGTTGTGCTTTGTACGAAAGGATACTTAGTAGAGCTTGATGGGGCTACCGGCCGGGAAAAGAGACGCATTCGCATTGCCGATGATGCTACGGATTGTCTGGTGTTTTGCAATTTGAGTGGTGGCCGCCGGCCGGGTGACGTACTTGTAAAAAACCGATACCATCAGATTTGGGCCTACGGCCAAAGAGGCAATCTTCTCTGGACAGTTAAGGACCCGGGCGGCTATCGTACCGCTCATCAGCCCCGGCCTATAGATATCGACGGTGACGGGCGAGATGAGATTATGGCCGGCTATGCTATGCTGAATGCCGATGGTTCTTTGCGATGGGTATATGAGTCGAAGACTGTTGACCAGACGCGAGGGCACCTTGACTGCGTTCGCATTTTTCAGCGGGGCCGAAAACCCGAAGATTTCAGATTAGTATTGACTTGCTGCGGGGCGAATAATGTGGCTATTATAGATGGAACCGGTGAAATTATCTGGGAAGCTGCCGGATATCATTTTGAGTCCGTGGATGTCGGAAGAGTCTTTCCCGGTGTAAGCGGGCAACAGATAGTCGTTGACATTGACCATCAGCCCCTTGGTAATAGCCCTGTTTGGACGCTGGATGAAAAAGGTAAGCTTCTGGGCCGGATTGTAACCGACTATAGCCGACATCACTGCCTTCTGGACTGGACGGGTGACGGCGTGGATGAAATCTTAGTTGCCCACAATGGGTGTATCTATGACCATCATGGCAGGTGTATTGGTGTTTTGGCTGTACCCGGTGGTGGTCTGGGGGGTGAAAGCAAGGGGGAAAGGAGTATGCTCATCGCAGATGTAACAAGTGACGGAGTGCAGGACGTGATGATGGTAACTCCAGAGAAGGTGTATATCTATGTAAATCAAAAAGGAACAAAAGCCAGTGGGCCTCTCCGGCTCGGAACCGAATTCAATTTTACTTTATATTGAAATAACAATGACGCATATTATTGTATAAGGAGATGATTATGGTACGCAGATTTTTAGTTGTTTTATGTTTGGCAGTAATGATGTTGTTAGTTGGTTGTGGGGAAATGAGCCAGAACAAGGCCGGCTTTGTAAAACTTTTCAACGGCAAAGACCTGACCGGCTGGGAGACGAGCGGAAACGCAAAGTGGTTCGTTGAAAACGGCAACCTTGTAGGGACACAGGGTGCTAATAACGCGCCGGGAGACCTGTTTACAACAAATACTTATGACGATTTTCTGGTAACACTGACTTACCGTGCTGAATGGCCCTGTAACAGTGGTCTCTGGTTCCGCTACCAGTCACCCCAGAAGGCGTATCAGGCCGATATCCTCGAATATAAAAATCCGGTGTGCTATTCGGGCACTCTGTACTGTCCCGGCAAGATGTTCCTGGCAATGAATGAAGACAAAAGCATAATTGACCGCGAAGGCTGGAATACGATAAAGGTTCGTGCCGAGGGTGACCACCTTCAGGTATGGATTAACGGCCATCAGGTTGCCGACGTGCATGATGATTCCACTGATTCGGGCAAGATTGGTTTTCAGATTCATCCGGGAGACGAGTTCGGGCCGATGAAGATTGTCATCCGTGAGCTTCTGCTCAAGCCCCTTTAAGAAATAGTTGGCGCCTTGGTAATAATGACGGCCAAATAATACCTCTGTTTTTACGGTCAACCGGAAGATTCCGCCGAGTCTTCATCCTGAATGTATTCTTTTGGTTTATACCAACGTGCTACAGGAATGAAAATAAACGCCGTCACCAGCATAGCTATCGCAAAGAACCAATAGTAACTGGCTCCCGGCAGCTTACTTGTACCGTCCTCGTTTTCGATCAGATAGTTGACGGCGAAAGTGAAAAAGTTGCCAATCGCCACAGACAGAAGGTAGAAGGCCATAATGAAAGACTTCATCTTCTTTGTCGCCTGCGTATATGAGAACTCCAGGCATGTGATTGATATCATTATCTCTGCGGTAGTTAGAATGACATAGGCGAGGAATTGCCAGCTGATGGACGGCTTTGTGCCGACTGCAATCTGCACTTCAATAAGCGCCGAAGGGACAAAAGAAAAAACTGCAATAAACATTCCGATGCCGATTTTGCGGAGTGGTGTTAATGGAAATATCTTGTTTATTGCCGGGTAGATCGCATACGAGAACAGAGGAATCATTATCATAATCAGAAGCGAATTCACGAACTGTATCTGGTCAGGCAGCCAGCTTATCCAGAGCCACCTGAGGTTCATACTCTTGGCCTGCAGGACCCAGGCCGATTGTGACTGGTCAAACAGTGACCAAAACATGGCAATGAGCACGTAAATCGGAATGAGTTTCTTAATGATACTTAATCCCTCTCCTGTAAAAATCTCTTTGATAAGTCCAGTGCCCGCCGGGGGTATGTGCACGAATTTCCATTGGCCAAGCCAGAAGGCAATTGTAGCAATAAACATCAACACCGCTGGGACACCGAAGGCAATCCTGATTCCGTAGCGAACCCGCAGCCAGGGACAAATCAACATCGATACGCAGGCTCCAAGATTGACGGCAAAATAAAACCAACTGTACATTTTTGATATCAGATGTTTGTTTGTTTTTCCGAACTGGTCGCCCACATTCGCTGAGACGCAGGGCTTGATAATACCAGAGCCGATTGCGATGAGAATCAGGCCTCCAGCTAATCCGAGCCGGGTAACATCCAGGACCATCAACAGTAAACCGACACAGTACACAATGGAGAAGTAGAGAATCGTTCGGTACTTGCCCAACCATAGGTCTGAGATTATCGCGCCGATAAGAGGGGTGAAATAAACTGCTGCTTTAAACAAATGGAAATAAGATTTGGCTCGTTCGTCGCCCATAACGGCAAGAGATCCGTCACGAGCCATCAGATGAGTTGTCATAAATATGACCAGAATGGAAGTCATACCGTAAAAGCTGAAGCGCTCGGCAGTTTCATTGGTGAGGATATAGGGGACGCCGGCGGGCATTTTTTTAGATGGTACAGGTGCGTTCAGATATTTGCTTTCGGCCATAATGACTTCTCCGACTCTCTATTTACATAAACAATTTCTTTTCAGGTTCTTATATAAAGCCTTTTTGGCCCTGTTAATATAGTTGGGCTATATATTACATATGTCATTGGCGGAGTTCAAAGAAGAAATGCTCTGATGTGAAAAAATAGCCGGGCTTTCTGTCGGCAATTCCAAAACCCCCTTGATTTCAGTAGTCGCAGGTGTTAATATTCTTCAGACAATAAGGTCATTGGTGACAAAATAGCAACATGGCAATTAATTGGGGTATGAGGCTATGAAAACTTTATCGACGTTAGTCATTGTGTTGACAATTAGCGTAGTTCTTTTTGGTTGTGCACCTAACGCAAAGGAGGCGGAATTGGACGAGTTTATTACCTCGCATGTGGGGAAAATTAAACCGATGGCGAAAGAGGTGAGTCTTGCTTCATGGGAGGCTGCCATTAGCGGCAGGCCGGAGGATTATGACAAAGTCAGCGAATTAACACTCAAGGTCCGCCAGGTTTACAGCGATCCTCAGGAGTTTGCTTTTCTTAAAGATGCGAAAGAATCCGGACAGGTCACCGACGCCATCCTGGCTCGACAACTGGATGTTTTGTATAACAGTTATCTTGAGAGCCAGATAGAACCGGAACTGTTGAAGAAAATTGTAGATTTGGGCACGAAAATTGAAAAGAACTTCAGCACTTTCCGCGGCACAATTGAGGGAAATAAAGTTACCGACAACGAAATTAAGGAAATCCTGAAAACCCAGACGGATTCCGGTAAAAGAAAGCAGGCGTGGCTGGCCAGCAAGCAGGTCGGTGCTGAAGTAGCTGATGATATCGTCCAGTTGGTAAAGCTGCGAAACGAGGCTGCAAAAAAACTTGGCTTCGACAATTATCATACTCTTTCTCTGGCTACTTCCGAGCAGGATGTCAAAGAGCTGGACCGGATTTTCGAGAAGCTCTACGAATTGACCAACGAGCCCTATGCTAAATTAAAAGCAGAGCTGGACCGCATTCTGGCGGATAATTACGGTATTGCCGTTGCCGAGCTTATGCCATGGCATTATCACGACCCGTTCTTCCAGGAAACGCCTCTGGTATATGAGCTTGATTTGGACGCATACTACGAAGATAAAGATGTTAAGGAACTGGCGGCTGAGTTCTACGCTGGAATTGGTTTGCCTGTGGAATCCATCCTTGCCAATAGTGACCTGTATGAACGCGAAGGCAAAAATCCCCATGCTTTTTGTACGGACATTGACCGGGAAGGTGATGTGCGTATTCTGTGTAATATTACAAATAACGAATACTGGATGGAGGTGACATTACACGAATTAGGCCACGCTGTTTATGATAAATACCACGATCGGCAGGTTCCTTTTCTGCTGAGAAGACCGGTGCATGCTTTTACAACCGAAGCTATAGCTATGTTCTTCGGCCGCTTGAGCCGCAATTCCGCATGGATGCAGCAAATGCTGGGACTCACGGACAGGCAGCGGGCCCAAATTGAAAAAGTAAGCGGAAAGTACGCACAGCTCAAACAACTGATTTTTGCCCGCTGGGATATGGTGATGTACAATTTTGAAAAACAGCTTTATGCAAACCCTGAGCAGGACCTGGATTCACTTTGGTGGCGAATGGTCGAGAAATATCAGCTTGTCAAAAGACCTCAGGGCCGCGATGAACCGGATTGGGCCGCGAAAATTCATTTTACTATTGCCCCATGTTATTACCATAACTATTTGTTAGGTGAATTGCTGGCATCTCAGTTGCATAATCATATGACCCGCGAAATCCTGAAGCTTGAATCGGACAAAAATCTCAGCTATATTGGCCGGCGTGAACTCGGTGATTTTCTCCGTGAAAATATTTTTGAAGCCGGAGCGGTTTATCATTGGAATGAGATGATTAAAAGGGCGACCGGACAACCTCTCACGCCGGACTATTATGTTGGACAGTTTGTTGAATGATTTTCAAAATGGACTGATATGTTACAGTTATAATTCCAATAGATTGTTACAAATATTCTTCCGATTATGAATGGAGTCAGTTATGAATTCAAATGGACAGTCTTTGCCGGAAATTACAGTTAAGGCTTTTGTTTTAGGCGTTGTGCTTTCGATGGTCTTGGCGGCGGCAAACGCATATCTGGGATTGTTTGCCGGTATGACGGTCTCGGCTTCGATACCCGCGGCAGTCGTCTCGATGGGTTTGCTCAGGCTCTTTCGCAAAAGCAATATCCTGGAGAATAACATCGTCCAGACGGCGGCCTCGGCGGGAGAATCTCTGGCTGCGGGTGTTATTTTCACTTTGCCTGCACTGGTCATTATGGGCTATTGGGACGATTTTGGAGGGAACAACTACTGGTGGATTACAATCATCGCCGCGTTTGGTGGTTTGCTGGGTGTACTGTTTACGATACCGCTTCGACGTTCCCTTATAGTCGAGGGCGATCTGCAATTCCCGGAAGGTATCGCGACTGCTGAGGTCCTTGAGACTGGCCAGGAGGGCGGCAAAGGAGTCTGGACTATTGCAATAGCGGCCCTTGTCGGCGGATTGTTTAAGGTATGTGCAAAAGGCATCGGCCTGTGGCCTGAGGTACTCGAAGGCGCCAGAGGCATCAAGGGAATGC
>DAOUVA010000199.1 GCA_030667885.1 Phycisphaerae bacterium | reverse complement strand
GCGCAGGGGAAACAAGCGGAACCCTGGAAGATGTTTTTCTGAGATTGGCGGAAATGCTGGAAAAACGTGTACATCTTACGAACAAGGTCAAATCCGCTATAGCTTACCCGCTAATGATGACGGTGGTCGCGGTAACAGTTATAGTGTTTCTGTTGTCTTTCGTAGTGCCGAGCATAACACAGATTTTCCTTGAGATGGATCGCACCCTTCCGCTGCCGACGAGGCTGCTCATCTCAACCAGCACTTTTATGAAAACATATTTTGTGCCGATTGTCGTTATGGTTTGTGCGGTTTTCTTTGGAATCGGAGCCTGGAAAAGAACCAAAGACGGGAGAATTAGATGGGACCGTTACAAATTAAAAGTGCCTCTCTTTGGTAAACTCTTCCTTAAAGTGGAAATAGCCCGTTTGGCCAGAACATTGGGCATACTTCTTACAAGCGGTATCCCGATACTTGGTGCTCTGGAAATTGTAAAAGGTATTGTCCAGAATAGTTTTATCGCAGGTGCACTGGATTCAGTTAAAGACAGAGTTAGTAAAGGCAGTGATATCGCAGAAGCAATAAGAAAGACCGGACTTTTTCCGCCTATCGTAACTCACATAATCGCAACGGGCCAAATGAGTGGGAACATAGAAAACGGCCTGATGGATATTGCTGATATGTATGACGACGAAGTCGAGATGACAGCTAAAACGCTGACCTCACTCATTGAGCCGGTAATACTTCTTGTTATGGGTGCTGTTATCGGCTCTATAGTGTTAGCTATTTTACTGCCTATATTTGAGATAAATCAGGCCCTTTAGGGGAGTACTTAAATGATGCCAAAAGTAAAGAAACAACAATTAAACAATGCTGGTTTTACTCTGATTGAGCTTATGATTGTAATTGTTATTTTAGGTCTGTTGGCGACTATAATTATGCCAAAGATTCTGGACAGACCTGAACAGGCCCGGAGAATGAAGGCCAAAGTTGATATACGCGGCATTGAATCGGCATTAGCCTTATTCAAAACCGATACAGGCCACTTCCCTACTACTTCCGAAGGTCTTGAGGTGCTTGTGTCAAATCAGGGCATAAAAGGATATAACGCTGATGGATACCTTGATAAAGTGCCCTCAGATCCTTGGGGTACTGAATACGTCTATATTTCTCCGGGGGTAAACAGCAGGGATTACGATTTGAAATCCTATGGTCAAGATGGTGAGAATGGCGGCGCTGAAGACAGTGCTGATATTGAAAGCTGGAACCTGGATGTATAACGCTGGTAGTGTGGTGAAATAGGCGAATAGGTATGAAGACGAGAAAATGGAAAGCATTTACTTTAGTGGAAGTTATTGTGGCACTGGTTATAGTCTCAATCTCTCTGCTGGGTTTAATAAGGCTCCATCTGATAAGCATCAGTATGGCTGATGCTACGGAAATAACTTCGCGGGCTGTTCTTTTAGCAGAGGAGAAAATCGCAGAGATCCTGGCCCAAGGATACCCGAAAGAAGGAACCGCCTCCGGCACTGTAGAAAAAAATACTCATAGTCTGCACTGGCAAACTGAAGTTGCAGGCTTGCAGTCGTCTCAGTTGACCGAAGCTGATATTACCGGGTTGCGAAAAATATGTGTCGAGGTTGGCTGGAAGCAGGGGAGTAGCTCCAAAAGTCTGCAAATGTCAACTTATGTTGCCGACAGGAGATTACCGTGAAAAGTAAATCCGTTAAATATAACGTTACGCCGTTGGAAATAGGGGTGGTTTACGAACCGCCTCTACGGATTCGACGTCGGCTTAGAGCCGGGTTTACGCTGATTGAGATTCTGGTGGCTGTGACAATGATCGTTACGATTGTTTCAATGGTTTACGGCAGCTATTTTGCAACGGCAAAATCAACCGATGCCTGCAAAGCCAGGATGACTACGTCCGGACGGACGCGGAAAGTGCTGGATCAGATGGCCTGTCAGATACGCTGTTCATACATCGGCGAGGCAATCGAGGACACAGATTTAGCAGGAACAGATTCCAGCGGCACAAATACAATCAGGAAGGGCCCGATTATCTATTTTGGTTATGAGGCGGATGCTCACGGAAGTGGGACTTTGCATCTGGTAACAACTAATAAGCTTTTTTGCGATGATGGGTATGTAAACGGACTCGTTGATATTGCTTACAAATTTGATAAGAACATCGGCACACTTTATCTGAGCCAGAGGAGATTTGTTGGTACACCCCAAGAGCACCTTGAAGATAGAAATTGGCGGCCTCTTCTCGTAAACGTTGAGTCTGTAGAATTAGATTTTTTTGATGGGCGGCAATGGTTGCAGGAATGGGATTTCGAGCTAAAGAAAAAACTCCCCGTTGCAGTGAAAATTGGTATTACCTGCGAGGACGAGAATTCTCGGCAATGCCACTATGGTACTATTGCCTATGTGGATTGCTCCGCTAACCAGAGCCGAGAAACTCTTTCCAAAACATTGGTTGGTAAATAATGAGACTGAAAATAACAAAAAAAGAACATAGCGGATTTGTGCTTGTTGTTGTCCTGTGCATGGTCATCATGCTGGGGATTTTGCTGTTCGGATTCAACCATAAGAGCCGTGCCGGTCTGCTTGCCGTCGATGACTTTCGAAAGTCCGAACAGGCACGCAATTATGCAAGAGCAGGCCTGAATATAGCGATTGCGGCTGTCAGGAATACCGAAGATTTGCAGACAAACAGGAAGTTACAAAATCTGCTTTCGGGACAAGATACTGTTTCTATCGATGAGGGTAACTGTTTAATAACTGTAACCGAAGAAAGCGGCAAGCTCAATATCAACCTGTTAAGAGATAAGAACGGCAAACTAAATAGAACTGTAATAGACCAGTTACTTCGGCTTATCGATCTGCTCAATCGCGAGAACTTTGGCGATTTTCAGATCAGTTATGAGCTGGTTCCTTCAATTATCGACTGGGTTGACAGCGATGATGAGGTTACGTATCTGCCCTTCGTAAAGCATGAAAATTCAGGGGCGGAGTCAGGTTATTATAGTAGCTTGAAACCTCCATATCGTTGCAGGAATAAATCGTTTGAGACAACTGAAGATCTCCTGTTGATCAAAGGCGTAACGCAGCAGGTTTTCGGCTGTTTACGGGACTTTATTACGGTGAGAGGTGATGACAAAATTAACATTAATTGGGCATCAAAGCATGTAATCCAGAGCTTATCGGAGAGTATGGACCCCGTTTTGGCTCAGATGATAATTGACCGCCGAAAGATTAAATCTTTTGGCAGCGTTATGGAACTGCGCGAAATTCCTGGAATGACGGATGGTATTTATCAGGCAATAGAAAAGACTGTTACGGTTAGCTCCACAAAGAAATACTATCGTGTGACTTCAGAAGGGACTGCTGACGGGCTTAGTTGTAAGACAGTTGCTGTTCTTGGCAGAAATATGGAAACTGAAAATGTTGATGTGATTTTATACAAAGAGCTTTAGATATGCGTCGATTGCGTTATTTGTATAAAGATAAACAGGAGAAGAGATATGGTTAAGCGGTGTATCGGCATCGATATTGGTCCTTTCTATTTATGTGCCGTACAGGTTGTATGCACAGATGGGGAATTTTGCGTTGAAAAAGTCTTCGGCACACAAATACGTCGAAGTACGGACTCGCCTGAAGATATGTTGAGGCCGCTTTTCAACCGACATGGTTTTGACAGGCGCGCGGATGTCGCAATTTCTATGCCTCATGATGCCGTTTTCTTCAGGAACCTGGAAACTGATGCTGAGGGACTGGAACAAATCCGTGAAGGAAATTGGTCTGCTCTGGAGCATAATTTTCCCGTAGTTGCCGATGAAATTGTTGCTCAGGGATATTCGTACCATCCAATGCCGAATGGAAAATATTCTGTTCTTACAGCAGCGTCGGCCAGGCAATCGCTTCAGGAAAGACTAAACATCTTCACTGAGGCGAAAATGCACCCCGATCTGGTGGAAGCGGCTATTTTTGCCGTTCATGCAACGGTTGCGGTAAATTACCCGGAAATTATGACCGGCCAGGCCATCATTGTGTATATAGATGAGTGTTATATTACTTTGGCGGTTACACGCCGCGATGATATTTTAGTTGTTAGAAGTATTCCAATTATTACTGAATCTGAAGATGATATAAAGTCTGTTCAGGAGCAGATTGCCCAGGTCATATCCCGAGAGGCCCAGGTTACCTGGCGAAAAGTGTTCGGAGCGGATATCGAGCGGGACACTAAAATTTACCTGATAACAACCGGTAAATCCTCTGACCATCTGGTGGAGAAGATTGAAGAAAATCTGCATTCTCAAACCACAATTGTTGATTGTTATGCCGCGATAGAAAATCTGTCCCGGCCCATGGTGGATATACCTGTATGTGTGGCAGAAGGTCTGGCTTTGAGGGTTTTGGCGCCTGAAAAAACTAAAGGTATTAACTTTCTAGAAGCAGACAAAGCTGATGCTGCCCCGACATTGAACCAGAGAAAAGAGTTTGTTTTTTGTGCAACACTAATATGCGCAATAGCCGTTTTCTTACTGGTTGGGCTGTTTACGAGATTGTCGCATTTGGAAGCTGCTTACGCACGCATAAAGAACGAAACCAAAGAGATTTTTCAGGCGACATTGCCGGAAGAGAAAAATATTGTAAATCCCCTTGTCCAGTTAGAGCAGAAGATTGAGTCGTTCCGCGGGGATTCCCGGCTTTTTGCCTCTTTGTCTGATAGCGGTTTATCGCCGCTTGATGTTCTTTATAAAATAAGTTCGAACAGTCCTTTGCGGGAAAATATAAAGATTGATGATATATTGATAGCTGCCGATACAGCCAGGATTAATGGTACCTGCGATTCGTTCGAGTTGGTGTACCAATGGCAACAGCTTTTACAGGAAGACCCCGGCTTCACATTTGTTAACGTGAAGGATATACAAAAACAATCCAAAAGCGGCGTGGTACATTTTACTATGCTGCTGTCTTTATCGACACAGGAGCCCAAATGATACGTTTAGCGCAAAGAGAAAAATTATTGGTCGGAGGCTTGGCTATTTTCATAGCGTCATGGTCTTTGTTTACTGTCGCAGTCAGGCCCGCTCTTGCCAGGATTGAGACGCTCGGTCGGATTATACCTGAAAATCAGCAGGAGCTTGAAAAAGTTCGTGCGATAAGCAAAAAATATATCTTACTGAGCAGCAGGCTCGATAATTTGCACACAAATTTTGCTTCCCAAAAGGAAACTATTGAGTTGCTGCCTTTTTTAGAATCATTAATCGACGAATGCGGCCTTGCAAGAAATCTTGATACAATGAAAAGAGATGTATTGCAAATAGATTCGAATTACTCCGAGACAATTGTTGAGGTGAGACTGGAGAGCTTGTCGCTGGGCGAGCTTGTTGATTTTCTCCATAAAATAGAATTGTCACAGGTTCGGGCAAGAACGAAAAGCATATATATCAAAAGGAATATGGCAAACAAAAACCTGCTTGATTCGGTGGTTGAAATACACAGCGCCAAATTATCCCAAAACGAGTTTGCCGGAATGTAATATTGTGAATTTTAATTCGCCTGTTTCCAGGCTGTCCCGCCAAAAATTTCTGCTATTGTAAGCAGGCTCACGCAAATTAAAGTTGTCTGTCAGGGATTCAAAATTTATGTTTCTCTGGATGTGGAGATTTTTTATTTTGACGTTGCCGTTGGTTATAGGTATTTTATTACCCAAAAGCGGAATGAGGTTTTTCCGCGAATCGGCTAAAACAAGGAGAATAATATGGAGATATTCAAAGCAAAAGCCATTATGACAACTGATGTAGCTTATGTTAAAAAGCAGACCCCGATATATGAGGCCATAGGGATTCTGGTTGAAAAGAATATTACGGGTTTACCCGTTGTTAATGATGATATGACCCTGGCGGGTATTATCTCAGAAAAAGATGTGCTAAGGTTGTTGTATGAAGTTGAAGACAAACCCGGCAAAGTTGAAGATTTTATGACAAAAGGTATCGTCAGTTTTAATCAGGAGGATAGTGTAATTGATATTGCCGAGTGCCTCATCAAGAACCATTTTCGAAGAGTCACAATAACTTCGGAAGGAAAACTGGCGGGTATCGTCAGCAGAAAGGACATCATTAAATTTATCTTACAGCTAAGACACAAAGATAAAGCTGTGGGCTAAAGAAATATCAGGCCGCACAGTTAGTTAAATAAATGTAGATGGAGCTCCTTGCGATGTTCAACATCGCTGTATTGCAGACAAATACATCTAATAGGGGCCGAAAGGACAAATAGAATGTGGTATGCTATTTACATTACCAGCATTGTTATCATAGGGCTGTTAGCTTTTTATATAGGAAAAAAAAAGGCTACCGTGCCAAAGGCTGAATCGAAAACAACAACGTTTCTGATTAAATCCATCCAGGCGATTGCGGAATTAGCGGTTCTGGAATACATAACCGAAGGTGTTACGGAGATAAAAGAAAAGAAGACCAGCCTTATTACTGTTCGCTGGAAAAGGGGCTTATTAAGGTATACGGCGAAGCTGAAAGTCGGTTTTGAGCTGGAACAGATGGATTACACCATAGACGATTCACAAAAGCTGATTCAAATCGTGCTTCCGAACCCGAGAATCTTAAGCTGTGAAATCTATAACAGGAAATTTTACAAGCTGCCTTTGGAAAAAGCGGAGAATGTCCCCTGGAAGTACGACATAGTAGAGGATTTCAGCTCTGATGAAGTACTTGCGCTTGACAACGAAGCCAGAAAGAATGCCCTTCAAAATGTAAATGAATTCTACGTCCTTGACCTGCTTCGGGACAAAACCAAGCTTACTTTCAAGAAGATATTTTCTCTTTCTTATCCCGAATACACAACAGAAATATCTATTATAGAAGACCCGTCTTCCCATGCCGCAGGCGAGCTTCCCGGCTGGACAGCTTCCGAAGGCCAGGTTTCTGATTCCGGCAAATAAAAAAAATACGAATGGTAAGGCTTTTGACGAAATAGACACTTCGTGAGATTAAGAAATAGCACTTTTCAAAGTTTCTTTTTTTATTTTAATTTGTTCCTTATTCTTTTAATATACTCTTATGTTGGAAAAAGGACTTATCCAGATTTATACAGGAGACGGCAAGGGTAAAACCACCGCTGCGTTCGGATTGGCTCTGCGTGCAGCCGGGCAGGGAAACAAGGTCCTGATATATCAATTCTTAAAACCGCCCTCTCTTGATATTGGAGAGCGGTTTGCACTGGAATTGGGTGCTGTCAGGGTCAGGGCGGAAGCTATCGATATGCCCTGGGACATGTCCGAATCTCTAAAAAACGAGCAAGCCGTTGCTCGGATGCGGACCGCAATCAGCGAAGCCCTTGAAAGAATTGCTCAAACTGCCGAAAAAAGGTTTTACGATGTCCTTATACTTGACGAGATTGTGTTTTGTCTTTCAAAAGGTCTGGCCAGATTGGAAGATATTAAAAGTATTATTGACAGAAAAGATCCTGCTGTTGAGATTGTTTTGACCGGCAGAGGCGCGACCGACGAATTGATAGAGATGGCGGATTTAGTAACGGAAATGAAAAAAATCAAACATCCTTTTGATAAAGGCCTGCCTGCCAGACGCGGCATCG